>JAUWZR010000260.1 GCA_030615235.1 Promethearchaeota archaeon | reverse complement strand
AAGTAAACTTTTTTGGTGGTAAATGAGATAGTTTTATAAATAAAAACGGTAGAATGTTTAAATATTAGAATTATATTTTAAATTATAATACATAAAGGGTGTTAAAATAAATGGCTCTTCCGAATATTGATATATTGAATGGTATTACTGGTCTAGAAATTATTCTAAGTGGTTATATATTAGGACTTCTCCTCATTTTTAAGCACGCAAGGAAAGCTCCAAACAAAAAAGTTAAAAAAAGAATACTATTAAGCGGAATTGGCATGATCGGACTTTTTCAAGCGTGGTTTGGAGTCTCAGCAAGTTTTTTATTAATGGTGTTAGGATTTCCCCCATTAGGGTATCCTGCTGGTGACCCAAATGTTGGAGTACTTGCATATGCATGGGGACCAGCTTTAGGAATACCTATTTGGGCGTATATCACTTCGGATTTATTTAAAAAAGGTCGATTTAAAATCCCTATTACGGGTATATTTGTAGTACTGAGCATTGTTTTTGCTTTTATGATCTATGCTTTCCCTAATGCTACTACTGAAATTTCTAGTTCCTGGAATCCATCTGACGCTGTTGGTGGTGGTTTACCTGAAACAGGAATCAGAGGTATAGCATTGTATACACTGGGAATAATGTTGGTTATAATGATGGTATTGCTAGGACCTATTGCTATTATATCGGGGTTAAAACTAGAGGACAATAGCGCTAAATGGAGGAGATTCATGTTTGGGATAGGGATAATAATGGGGTCTTTTTTTGGAATTATCGATGCGGGTGTTTCAGGTCTTCCCTTAATCGGTTTAGCTATTGTCAAAGCAGGTATTTTTACATCAATTTTCCTAATATATGAAGGAATAGACAAAGGAACATAAATAAAAGCATATTTCAAAATAAATTATTAAATTAATGGATAAAAAAACGAGAATGGGAAGAATAAGATGCAGATTGAAGAAAAATTAGTTAAAAGTAAATCGTTACAAAGTCGTATCATTACAACTATGATAGTTTGTATTGTAATTCCGTTTGTGATTTTGATGATAGTGGTAGAACTCCTACTTTATTCCAATATCAACGAGTTTATAAATTTGGGTTATAGTGAACTTAACACACTCCGAATACCATTGATATTTTTATTCCTAATTGTTCCTTCGTTTATAATATTTGTAGTGCTTCTTGCTATTAACTTCATGTCCAATAGAATTACTGCTCCAATTATCAGTTTAACTCATTCCATCGAAAATATTGCTGAGGGTGATTTATCTCAAGAAATCATTATTGATGGAAGAATTAGGGGAAATGAAATTGGTATGCTCGCCCAATCCTTCCAAAATTTATTGGTTACGATGCGTTTGGGTAATGTTAGTTATTATCGTGGAGACATGACACTAGCTTTTGCAAATTACAATGCAGCTTTGGAATTATTCAAATCGACAAAGGATCATCACGGACAAGGAATGTGTTTGAATAATCTTGGAAATATTTATCGGAATTGGGGAGATTTTACTAAAGCGAAAGAGGCATATGATAAAGCAATTGAAATAGGGGAACAAGAAGATGATATAGCTGGGTTAAGTCCACGGTATAACAACCGAGGACTTCTATTCCTTTCAGAAGAGAAGTGGACAGAAGCTATGAACGATTTTAACAAAGCAATCGAGATCGATAAAGAAATAGATGATGAAGAAGGAATTGCTACGAGGAAACGCAATATTGGAGTCCTACATATGGTAAGAAACGAATTAGATCTCGCTCAAGCGAACCTTGATGAAGCGATTCAGATTGATAGTAAATGGGAATATAATCTTGGATTAGCGGAAGATGAGTTTCAATTAGGTAGACTTTCTCTATTGAAAAACAATCAAGAATTGGCAATAGAACATTTTAAAGATTCTTTGAAATTTGCTGAGGGCCTTAAAAATTATCCCTTGATGAAAAATAATCTCGAATCATTAGTAAAACTTTATGAAAATCAAGGAAATACAACGCTTCATCACAAAGCAGAAAATGAACTTACGAAAGTGAACGATGTGCTAGTTCGAAAGAAAGATGTTATATTTGTAATTGACCAATCAGGGAGTATGCACGAATGGGGCAAGATGGAGGCAGCTAAAACAGGAGCATTGGGAGTTTTCAATGAAACAATTAATATAGGCGATAGAATTGCGATCATAGGATTTCATTCTAATACAATAACGCATCTTAACTTAACAGAGAAAAAGGGGGGTGTTTCAGATACCGTAGCAATTTTTGATAAACTAAAAGCGATGCCTTATAATACAAAATTATACGATTCAATAGCACATGGAATAAATTTACTAATAAATTCTCCGCCTATCAGGGATCAGGAATCTCAAGGACGTCAACAATGGATCGTTACTTTAACCGATGGTGAAGACAACGAAAGTAAGAAGTTTAATCCGCGCAAGATTGCAACCTTAATCAAGACAATTAATCCTCCACTAAATTTCGTATTAATTGGGATTGGTCCTGAACTCAGAAAATATCATAAAAAAATGACGGATATGGTAGAAGCAACACCACAAGGTAAATATATCACCATTTATTCAGCTAAAAATGTGAAAAAGCGAATTGAAAACGCATTTCAAACAGTAAAAGAGATTATGGTTGCTTCAGAAATAGAAGGTTTTACACCGGAGGAGGGATAAAAATGTCTCAACAGTTAAAGCGAAAATTTGGGTTAAGACAAGAAATTCTTGTAAGTTTTGTAGTTTTATCAGTGATAGCCTTAGGTAGTCTTGCAATAATGGCCGCTATTTTTAACGGGGTTATTGGTAGTAGTATCACTGGCGCTTCCGTTGAAATTACAGCAAATCTTGAGGTTCAGTTGGCTATAATCTTTGTCTCGCTATGGGAAATTATAGTGATTAGTCTTTTCGCTGGCTTGAAGCTTGCTGACTCAGTGATTAAACCTATTCATAGATTAACAAATATTGCGGTAAAATTGATTACGCTCGATCTTAAAACAGTGTCTTTTGAAGAAATTGATACAGATTTTGACCAAGAAATAGAAGTACAAAATACAGAGATAGGGAGTTTAACAAACGCTTTTAAAAAATTGGTTAAAAGGGTTAAAGAGGATATGGAATAAGTTCCATATAACTCATGAAAATAATGAATCCTTTAATAGTTGCTAGATAATTGTATTCAGTAGCGCGGGATTATA
>JAUWZR010000028.1 GCA_030615235.1 Promethearchaeota archaeon | reverse complement strand
AAAATATATGAAAAATCCTATAGCGTTTAGTGCGTAAGATCGCCTTAAAACACCGAATGTTTTTAATGCTAAGTAAACAAAGAGAAATGGAATAACTAACACCATTAAAGGCAACAAAATGAAATTGAGAACAAATCTACCAGCAGGATAGCCAAAAAATGTGATTAATTGAAATAAAGGAACATATTTGTCCTTTAAATCGGGATCCATAAACAATTCGTCTGATAATGTTAAAGCCAGAATTCCAACTATAATTGGGATAACAATTAAGCAAATTTTGAGCGTTGTTTTAACTTTTTTCTGTCTTAAAAACTTCTTTAATCCCGTTTCTGAATTATCGATTTCAGCCATTGGAGAAAGAATAAGCGTTCCAAAAACTCCCATCAAGCACGCGATACCCATCCATGTAAAAAATGTAGCAAATCGATAATACATCATCATTAATGCTACAAACTCTAAATTAGACATCGTTACATCTAATTCGGGTGCATAAAAATTATTCACAATAAAAAATACTCTCCCTATCGCTAAGAACAAGAATAATAACGAAAAATAAAACCAGTATAGTTTCTTAGATGTTCTAAATCTCATTAATAGGAAATATGCAAATATAAGAAAATAAAAGCCCACTATCGCGTAATATAGGCCCGACTCAACCGCATCCCATATGTCAAAATATTGAAAATTATCTTGAAAAATCATGATTTACAATACACCAATTTTATTAGGGTGATCATTTTGAATTTAAAACTAAAAATTATAATTTACTAATATAATTTACTATCTTTTAGTTATATAAAAATTTATTTTATAAAATTTGAAACTAATAACAGAATAAATTCATTAATCTTAGGAATAATCTTAAAATACAAATATTATCAATTATTCTAATATCTATTAGAATAGCGGTTTGATTAAAAATGAAGATAGAGGATAATATAGAAACTTTTAATTCACTATTGCGGCGCCGTGGTTTTATTTGGGGGCCTTCTCCAGAAATATATGGCGGGTTAGCGGGATTTTATTCCTACGGACCTGCTGGTAAAGCGTTGAAAAATAACATTCTTTCAAAGTTCAGATTGGAACTCAGAGCTTTTGGTTTTAGTGAAGTTGAATGTCCTCAAATATTACCCGAAATTGTGTGGGAAGCTTCAGGACATTTGGAGCGGTTTATTGATCCCGTTTTTCGTTGCCAGGAGTGCGAAACAATGCTCAGAGCTGATAAATTCCTTCGCGAACAACTTCCCAATACAACTATTGACGGATTGACTTTTGAGGAGATGGGTGAGATTGCTTTCATTCACAAATTAAAATGTCCAAAATGCGACACTCATTTAGAAAAAATTGAGAAACATAATTTAATGCTTAAGACTTCAGTTGGTAATGGAGTTACCGCATATCTGCGCCCAGAAACGGCAACTACAACCTATTTATTGTTTAATCGATTAAACCAGGACGCACGGAGACAGTACCCTATTAAAGTGTTTCAATATGGGAAAGCATATAGGAATGAAATATCCCCTAGACAATTGGTACTTCGTATGAGAGCGTTTGATCAATTTGAAATTCAATTATTCATAGGAAAGGAGCAGGAATATAATTTCGAAGAGTATAATGAAATTAGTCAAAAAGAGCTTCCCTTGCTGGATTGGCAAACTCAAGAAAAAAATGTATTAGTTCCCAATCGGATTTCCCTAAAACAAGCAATAAAAACTAATATGCTTAAGAAACCCGCTTTTGCATATTGCTTATTTTTAGGTTACTATTTAACATCAAAATTGGGATTTCCAGACGAAGTAATAAGATTAAGGCAACACTCTCCACAAGAAATGGCTCACTATGCAGATGATGCTTGGGATTTAGAGATTAACACTAAACAATTTGGATGGGTTGAAATATGTGGAATACATGATAGAACTGATTACGATTTAAAAAGACATGGACAATTCTCGAAGCAAAACTTCAATATACCGATGGGTACAGATCAAAATTTAAAAGAAATTCCTCAAATTCTTGAAATTGCTTTTGGACCAGATAGAATTATTTATACTCTCCTTGAATCTAATTTCAGTGTAGAAGACGAGAGGATTATTCTTAAAATTGAACCAGATATTGCTCCAAATCTTGTTGCTGTGTTTCCACTTGTGAAAAATAAGGAAAATATCTTCAATCTTGCGAAAAAAGTACATCGACTCCTACTGGACAGTAGAATATCTTCTTTTTTTGACTCTGCGGGATCAATTGGAAAGAGATATAGGAGACAAGACGAGTTAGGAACGCCATATTGCATAACAATAGATTATGAGTCATTAGATGATAATACAGTAACTATTAGACATAGAGACACTATGGAGCAAAAGAGAGTGCTAATTTCAGAGATAATAGACTATATCAATAAAAAATAACAAAAAATAAAGTTAAAATATCTTTAAACGACCGAGTTTTTCAGAAAAAAATTTTAAAGAGAAGAACATTTTTCTAAAAAATACACATAATTATTAAAAAATAATTTTAAGCGTAATTAGATTTATCATGATTCTTAGTAGCACTTTTTCCTCTAAGTTGAAAGGAAAAAAGAGAAGAAATTTTTTCAAATTGGCTTTATGTATGTTTTTCATTTTTATCTTCACAATTAATACTTTTTATTTAGATTATAATATAAAACAAGACTATAGCGACAGTACAGATAATTTCTATCAAGATTTCGATAACATGGATAAGACTAACCTAAATATCGCAGCAGGTCCAGAAATTTTTGTAGATCCGTTTATGGTTAATTTTAGCAAAATTTGGGATTTTTTTAGAACAAATTACAAGTCTGATTTGGATATGGACAAAGATACTTACTATAGATTTGGAAATAATCTCGGAGTCGTAAGTTTTGACAAAGTATATTCAGTCGACAATTTGCTCTTATATAAGACCTTATTAAAAGGCGATACAGATGCCCTTGAAACCTTTGATACATATTTAAAATTGCGAGAGTCACCGTTATGGTATCAAGATATTATTAATCAAAGTAGTTATGGGTTCGTTAGAGCTGTTGATAACACAACAGGTGAGATTTTTGACAATGATCGATATTTGATCGATAACCTTATGCCAATTTTTTTGTTAATAGAAAATATCGGAGACCAAATCAATAGCATAAACATTAATAGCATTTACCCAAAGGATTCAATTGATGAAATTTTCATCTTAATTAACTCTTCCCAATTCTGGGACGATGCTTACGAAGGTTTCTACGATATTAATTCAACTACAGATAAATACGCGGAGAGTAATATGTATGCTGTTTTGGCTTTCTTAGAAATTCATCGGATTTACGAGCAACTTGGTATAAACGTTGACATAAAGAATAGGGCATATGAACTAGCAAATATTACTATGAATAAACTTGTAGATAAGTTATGGGATAATAATTACGGTGGTTTTGAATATTACGGTAAAAACGATTGGTCTCCTGAAACTGGAAGCACTTTAAAATATCTTAAAACGAACGCTATGGGAATATTAGCACTACTAGAATATTGGAAAGAATCAGGAATGCAAAATGACTCCATTTACTTTAAAAATGCTACAATTCTATTTAACATAATGGAAGCATTATGGGATTCGGGATTCAATGCTTATGAACAATTCCGTGATTCAGATTGGATTGGAATTCCGATAGTAAATGCCACATATGTAAAATTGGAAGCAAATTCCATAATGATGTCAGCTTGTTTAAAACTTTTTGAATATACCGGAAATCTAACTTACTATGATAGAGCATGGGATTTATATGATACTTTTGAGAGTTTCTTTTATAATACATCTGTTAATTCCTATAGCAAATCATTATTCCCCGTTGATAATGATAAAAACTTCCACGCTAATCTTAAATTATGCGAAGCTTATTTAAATGCTTTCGAAATATATAGTAATACTCAATTAACTTCTGAATATAATGTAACGAGTGAAATTCCTGATTTTATATTTAACCAAGATGTTTTAAACATTACAAGTATCTACTCATATAGAAAAACTGATCAGTTTTATAATATAACTACGAGTGAATATGAACCATTTACAATTGAATATCAAATTGATACTGCTTCTATTAATTATATATTTAAAAACCCAGAAAATGTAATTTTAAATAATATATCACAGCAAGTTACGAATACATCCACGACCTTTTTATACAATATCACTGATGCGTTTGAAATAGGACAGGGTTATTATCTTCAAATATTTATTAACTCAACAAATTTTGGAACTTCTCACGTATTAAAACAATTTAATGTAATCTCCGGTTTAGTAGACTCGCCAATTTTAGGTTTACCGGTTGTGCTGTATCAGGGCCCTGTTATTAACATTACACTCCCAATTAATAATACACGCAATCAAGATGTAAATTTAACAGTTTCCATGGAGGGAATCGACATATTTGACGAATTTCAAAATATTACATTTAATACGCTTGTGTTAACTAATGTTTCGTTTAACCTTACAGCTACACTTGGCGCAGCTATCGGACCTCATACTATTAATTTTATATTTAAAGAGGGTAATATCACCTACTTAGAAATATCAAAAATAATAAATATAGGACATTCATTCGATTATACTAATTTTATATATCAAAATACTATAGTTGATGGAGTGAGCGCTTTTGCCTCGCTAACTTTGATTAATTTCCTTCCAAATAGTACCCAAATATTGAATGTTAGTTTCTACGAAGATGATACCTTAATTCTTAGGGAAGAGACACTTTTAAACGAAGAGGAAATTAAAACTGTAGATTACAATTTAGATTATACAGATACAGAAACTCATTTTGTGAATGTCACTATGATAATTTCAAAGGGGGATACAAATTTTTATACTAAACAATTTTATGTAGAGATAATAGAGAAATTCGAAATTTTAAGCGCCACATTTCCAGAAACAATATTGCAAGGTAGTATAGCTAAATTTATTTTAATTATACAAAATAACTTGGATGTTTCTGAACCGTTTAAACTCTATGTAAATGGAGTTCAAGTTGAGACTAATCTCAATGGTTTAGGACCAGGTATCAATAGAATCGAAGTTGATGTAATTCCTAGCATAAATCCTTATGACTTTGGAAAAAAATCTTATATTTTTGAAATAAAAGATAGTTTGGATGAGTCTATTGTAAAATACTACTTTGAAGTACAGATGGAACTGTCGTCATTCAATTTAGTACTATTTTATATTCTTCCTGTTTTAATTCCTATATGCATTATTTTAATATATAAAAACAAAGAGATAAAGAATAAAATGTTAAGAAGATGATAAAAGATGATTAAACGAAAGCGATTTATTAAAAATATAATATTTACTCTTACTCTATTCTCAATAATTCTGAGTATCTGGGCTATTTCAATTAATGTAAGCAACATGACAACATTAGACAACGATAACGATAAATTCTTAGTAGATTTTAAGAACGATCCTGAAGTGAAAACCGCCAGCAATGGGAATCCTCCTTTAGATTACTCGGATATGTCTCAAAACACGTCAATAATTTATAGATTATTCGAATCTGTAAAGTTTACCATAAATACTTCAAAATTTGCTAACTCTAATTATACTGTCATGCAAATTCATTATTCTACCGGAGATGTAGAAGATTTTAATATGGAAAAAGTTGGTGGAACAGATAATTTTACTTATACTTTTAAACCGGAGTATAATACTCCATTAGATTTTCAAAATGTAAGCTTTCTGATATACAATGCATCAGATTATCTTCTTAGTTCCTCAATCCCGAGAACAAATTTCACAATTACGACTAATTATTTCATATCCTTTGACAACGGTAAAACAGAATATAATAGGGGAGACACGCTCGATGCTGATTTAGGTGTATTCCCTCAACCCTATGATTTTAATTGGAATGTGTCGATAGTTGACAATGATAACAAGACTTTAGAAAACGTTCTATTTGATGTTGGTAATAACCTTTTCCATATCTCTATTCTAATTGATGATAGATTTGAATTCTCAAATAAAATCTATTATATTAAACTTAACATGACTGATGTTTCAAATAGTACTACGGAAGCTGCGTATCTACCTTTTAGAGTTTTGAATACTTTACCTGAAATTTCAGTGCCTACAGTTAAATTTTCTAAAGATCCCTTAAAAAGAGCAGAAGATTGCAGAGTGACATTAAATGCAACAGACCAAGATCCAAAAACACTCCCCGAAAATCTAACCGTTTCCATGGTAATCCAAACATCTACTGGGGAAATGTTAGCTCCAATTGAATTAACAAATCATAATAACTGGACTTTCTCAATTACTTTTTCGGTAGCTGCTAATAAACCAATAGGTATATATCAAATAAATATCGAAGTTGAAGATCAATATAATGGAATAGACTCCTATATTACATCTATAATCATCGAAAATAATCCTCCCAATATTTTAAGCTATTCCGTAAACGGATTGAGCATGAACCAAAGCATAACTTCAAATTACGGTGAAGATTTAATTTTTAGTTTTGATGTTACCGATGTTGAAAACACAATTGCTTATATTACAGTAGCACTTTTAGATGCTAAAGGCAATTGGTATAATATCACAAGAAAATATACGCCTGATATGAGGATAACAATTCGTACTGAGGAATTAATAACTGGTATTTGGTACGCTTACATCACCGCAACTGATATTGATGGTGCTACGACATACCTTAATTCAGATTTTAACTTAGCACCCCAAGAAATCAATATATTACCTGATTTATTAACACCTATTCTGCCTTGGATTAGTTTTTCCATAGGGATTATACTTGGCGTGTTAGCGGGAACGGGCATATTATACAAGAGATTTAAAACTAAATCTGTAGATTTGAAAAAAGCACCCTCTAAAAAATCAGCTTCACAAAAACTTGCAAAAAAAGTGAAGTCAATTCCTTCAAGAAAAAAGGATATAGAAGAAGAAATTGAGAAAGCTGAAGTACAAGACGAAGCCCCCTCTAAAGAACCACAAAGAAAAATAAAAAGAAAGTTAAAATAGGAAAAATATTGTTATCTTATACTTTAAATTTCTTACTTAATTAGTGCTTAAGCTAAAACATCCTGAAGTCGATAATGAAACTTTCCCAGTTTCCCTCCGTAATTGCCTGCGCTAATTTTATTAATACCAGGGACTTGAACGGCAGCGTGAATACCTAATTTCATTGATTCTTTGATTATTTCCTCGGATGCACCATCGAGTATTATTTCGTATACACAATTATCTTTTTCTCCTAATAGGGAGTTGTCAATTTTCTGTCGGAGAGTCGGACATAAGGGATCATTTGTGGATGCGTTTAAGAAACTGTATACTGAGCCGACTTTAGAACCTGAACGCGCTATTCCACCTGGAAAAGGGGCTATAACATTTTCTAAATCTCTTATGGCTTCAATAGATTTCTCAGAAGCTTCTAATGTGGCTTTCTGTGTTTCACCATATATTAAAAAATTACCTCCAGCGATTCCTTTTCCAACTTTGAAAACACTCTGTACTTTAAATTCCCCATCCATAACAGGAATTTTCCACGCTTCGAATGGATAAGATCCTTCAATTTTTTCCTCAAATTTATCTCCAAAAAATTTTAATTTATACCCCGTCTTGATTTCAAATTCTTTTTCTGGAACGAGGGAAGTATTTAAAGCGTCAAAACAAGCTGTAGTTGGGCAAGTTAATATACATTGTCCTATTCTGTTTAGCAAAACTTGATCCATCTTATCTTTTTTAGTTTTAAAAAACATCAAAACAACTCCTGGACGATTATCGGGAGTCTTGTCTGCTGGGACATAGACATCAACTCCAGCCTCTGCATCACAGTGGATTGTTGATGTTCCGTAACCAGTTGCGATTTGAGCGGCAATTTTTACCCATTTTTCATTTATCGCTGTTACTAAAATTCTGGTAAAAACCGCTCCGAAGGCTTCGCAAAAAGTATCTTCTATCTCCACTCCATTTAATTCCATTTTCTAATCAACTTTTTATATTAGATCTAAATAAGATAATAATTACAATTTTTAATAGTATATAATACTTGTAAGAATAATTGTAAGAATAAAAACTAAAAACATTAATTAATTATCAATCAAAAGAACTAATAGAATTTATCAAAATATATTTAATAAATTCAAAGATGCCAAAAATGAGTGAAGATAAAATATTAAAAATTGGAATTTTAAAAAACGGGACAATTGGGTCCTCCTTGTTACTTGCTTTTCTTATGGATGAAAGGGCGGAGTCAAAAAGAATTAATATTCGGGAAGTTACATCTGGAGCGAAAATGAATCCAGCAGAACAATGTGTAGAAACCATGCAAAAACTTCTTGAATTCGAACCTGAATTGATATTAATGTCAAGCCCAAATGCAGCTCTTAAAGGTCCAAAGGCAGCTAGAGAATTAGTAGGAAACATTCCTACTATCGTGATTTCTGATGCACCAGCAAAGAAAGCTATTGACGAGTTTAAGGAGAGAAATATGGGGTACATTATCGTAGGCTGCGACTCAATGATAGGTGCGAGACGACCATTTCTAGATTCAGTTGAAATGAGTTGCTTTAATGCTGATTTATTAAAAGTTCTTGCAATTACTGGTGTTCTCAACATCATAACTAGTGAGTTAAACAAAGTTATAATGGACATGCTTCAAGGAAAACCTCCGACTTTACCCCAAATCACAATTAATGCAACTAACGCTACAGAAGCAGCAGGATTTTCGAACCCGTACGCTCAAGCCAAAGCCTTTGCTGCTTTTGAACTTGCCACCTCTGTTTCAAAAATCACTGGAAAAGCATGCTTCATATTGAATGAAAGAATGGAATATATGCCATTATTAGCTGCTTCTCACGAAATGATGAAAACCGCAGCTGAATTATGCATGGAAGCAAGAGAAATAGAAAAATCTAACGATTCGGTTTTAAGAATGCCTCACCACGCTAAACAACACATTTTAACTAAGCGTAAACTACACGAAAAAGAAGCGTAACCTAAGCGATTAATCTAAGAATAAAAAAATCCTAGTTTTTATTTTAATTCGTTATAAGAACAAGGTTTTTAGATTTAAAGTGAGAACTCATTCTTATTAATGTATTCTTTTAATTTTTTGTACTCTTCTCCATTTAACGAGTCAATAACTGCTTTGAAAGTTTCAGAAGTTTTATTTTTTGTAACAATCATCAACACAGATCCATTACTTACTTCTTTTACTATAATATAATTATTGTCGCTTTCATATATGACAGTGGATAATTCTAGAGGTGACAACGGAGAATCTGAAAGATTCATAATCTTTGTGAATATTTGATATATATTAGATTCAAGCGTCCCTATCTCTAGCTTCATAAATTGAAGTTTATGACTTAATTCTATTTTTCCTAAAGTTGATGCTATTATTAGACCATCCGGTTGATTAAACAAAAAATACTCCGAGAGTGTAATAGTCTTTAATTGGTCTAGCATATACCTTATTTTTCCTAGTCTTTGTAGCGCTAAAGTATTTTTTTGGATTTTGTAATCTAAAATTTCAATTAATCTATGCTGAGCACTTCCCTCTTTCACCGATACAGGGGTAAAAGCAATTTTAGTTTTCATATCGTCGGTGAGTTTAGCGATAAGTAGTTCATAAATTTCATCTTCCTTCGATTCTTGAAGATCAATTTTATTTAGTAAAACGAATACTTTCTCGACTTGAGGACTAAATTCAAAGATATACTTCATAAAATTATCAAAAATTTCTTTTAAACGAGGTTCATCTGCCGCTGAATCCACCATGAAAACTGCCGTCATTACTTCAGAAAATACAAGCTCTCGTTGTTTTTCAGAGAAGTATCTGTCCATGTAACGTTGTTGTCCTCCTAGATCCCAAACAGATAATTCCATAATTCCACGAAAGATAAAATTTTCCCTCGAAACTCCTTTTGTAGGTTTTAAATTGAGTACTTTCATGAAGTTATATCCTAAACAAGTAGTACGCATTAGTGATGTTTTACCGGCGTTAGCAGGACCGAATAACAGTACTTTTATTTCATTTCACCTTTAAACAATTTATACTTCTAATATATTTTTTATAAAAGGATGTTTATTTAATTTTTTCTAATTATGATTAATTTAGTAGATATCAATTACATTGACGATTGAATTAAATATAATTTTAAATTACCTTATGTAAACTTTAACTTAAATAAAAAGAGATTTTTGATTATTATGGATTTAGAGAGTTATATCAGAAATGTACCAAATTTTCCAATCGACGGAATTCAGTTTAAAGATATTACAACTTTAAGTAAAAATCATGGTGCGTTCAAAGAATCCTGTGATAGGTTAATTAACCATTTTAATAATAAGGGTATTAGTAAAATTTGTGCTGTAGAAGCTAGAGGATATATCTGGGGTGGTGTACTGGCATACCAGTTAGGTGCTGGATTTGTATTAATAAGGAAGCCGGGGAAATTACCTGCTGAGAAGATTAGTGAGACTTATGAACTTGAATATGGAACAGATACAATTGAAATGCATAAAGATGCTATAGAAAAAGGAGAAAAAGTTCTCTTATTTGATGATTTATTAGCAACTGGAGGTACCGCTAAAGCTGCTTGTAATCTGATAGAAAAAGCGGGTGGTGTTGTAGCAGGTATAGCATTCGTTATAGAACTCACTGGAAGCTTGCATGGTAGAGATAAACTAGTAGGATATGATATGCTTAGTTTAGTTCAAATTCCCGTAGAGGAATAGTCTTACGGCTAGAACCATTCCTTTACATAATAAAATAACAACCCATTTTTTTCCCTTAAAATTCTCCATAATTTTAAGTCTGAAAACTTAAATAATTCTCTGAACTTTATACTCACAGTAGTATAATAAACACAATATTAGGTGTAGATTTAATTCAAGAACTTAAAAAAACGCCCTTCTATAACCATCATATAGAATTAGGAGCAAAGATGGTAGATTTTGCTGGTTTTAGCATGCCAGTTCAATACGACAGTATCATAAAAGAGCACGAAGCAGTACGATCTAAAGTAGGGGTATTTGATGTTTCTCACATGGGCGAATTTCTGTTGGAGGGTGAGGATGTCATTGATTTTCTTCAATATGTAATGATAAACGACTTAAACTTACTCGAACCGTCGAAAGGCCAATATTCTTGCATGTGTTACGATAACGGCACCGTCGTTGATGATTTAGTTTATTACGAAGAAAATCCAAACAGATTTAGAATGATTGTTAATGCTGGCAATGTTGAAAAAGACTTCCAGTGGTTAAACGAGCATATAGGTGGCAGAGACGTAAAAATCACCAACTTATCTTCAGAGCGATCTCGTTTAGCTTTTCAAGGTCCAAAGTCTGATGAATATCTACAACCACTGGTGGATGTAGATTTAAACTCGGTTAACCGATTTTATTTTGCTCACTGTAATTTAAAAAAAGCTCCGGTATTTATCGCTAGAACAGGATATACTGGTGAGAGAGGATTTGAATTATCATTCGATAAAGCCTATGCAGAGGAAATTTGGAATGATTTAATCCAAACTGGAGCATCTCCAGCTGGTTTAGGGGCAAGAGATTCTTTAAGGTTAGAGGCCACCTATTCTTTATATGGTCATGAAATAAACGATTCAATAACACCTATAGAGGCAGGACTTTTTTGGCTAGTTAAACCTAAAGAAGGCATAGACTACATTGGTAAAAAAATACTTATGGAACAAAAAACTCATGGAACTGAGAGAATAATAGTAGGATTGGATTTATTGGAGCGAGGGATCATTAGACAAAATTTTAAAATTTTCAAAGAAAATGTCGAAATTGGGTATGTCACCTCAGGAGGTTATTCTCCAACTCTCAAAAAGACGATTGGCTTAGGTCTTATTAAGATACAATACAAAGAAGTAGGAACTAAGCTTGAAATTCAAGTTAGAAATAAAAATCTTAAAGGAATTGTCGTATCTACACCGTTCTTTCGCAATGTTTGAATAATACAATATGCCATGATAAGAGGTAGATAAATTTGGATTATGAATTCCCTGAAAACTTAAAATATACGAAAACTCATGAATGGGTAAGAATCAAAGATAAAACAGCCACTGTTGGTATAACAGATTTTGCTCAGCATCAATTAGGTGATATTGTTTATATCGAGTTGCCAGAAAAAGGGGCAAATTTGGAAAAACAGAGCAGCGCTGGTGAAATTGAATCCGTAAAAGCAGTTGGTGAGTTGTCAATGCCATTATCTGGAAAAATTATTGAAGTAAACAGTACCCTTGTTGATAATCCCGAAAATGTTAATTCTTCTCCTTATGGCTCAGGTTGGATTCTTAAATTAGAATATACAAATGAATTGGAGATCGACGATCTTTTATCGGTTGAAGACTATAAAAGAATCGCAGAAGAAGAGAATTAACGAAATTATGTTCAAACTTTTATTTTAAATTTTTTATTTATAGGAGTCGTTTAATATGGATTTTATATCTCACGATGAGAAAACTATAGCTGAAATGCTTAAAATTATTAATGTTTCCGAAGTAGATGATTTGTTTCAGGATATTCCTAAAGAATTAATCATTGAATCTTTAAATCTCTCTGATGGAATGTCGGAACCTGATGTTTTAGATAAAATGAGAGAGTATGGCAGTAAAAATAACATATATTCTCATTCATTTTTAGGAGCTGGTTGTTATTATCACTATATACCTTCCTTAGTAGATTTTGTGATAAGTCGATCGGAATTTTATACATCATACACGCCATACCAAGCAGAAGCTAGTCAAGGCTATCTACAGGCAATTTACGAATATCAGAGCGTAATTTCTCGACTTACTGAAATGGAAATTGCTAACGCAAGTATGTACGATGGATCGACATCCCTTGCAGAGGCAGCTATCATGGCTTCCATTATAACGGGGAAAAATCAAGTAATTTTATTAGAAGGCGTCCATCCCGAGTATATTGATGTAGTGAAGACCTACTGTTGGGGACAAAACATTGAGCTTAAAATTACTTCTGAAGATAAATTAAATGATGTGCTAAACGAAGATATTGCCGCCGTTATGTTTCAAAGCCCAAATTTTTTTGGAGACATTACCGATGTTTTAGTGATGTCAAATAAAGTGAAGGATAAGTATCCCAACTGTTTGTTGATCCAGTGTATGACTGACCCTACATGTTTAGGTCTCTTAAAACCCCCTGGAAAAACTAATGTAGACATATTTGTGGCAGAAGGTCAGTCTTTTGGAATAGATCCATCATTTGGGGGGCCAGGCTTAGGAATTTTCACAGCAAAAAAGAAATATCTGAGGAAAATACCTGGAAGATTAGTTGGTAAAACTAAAGAGATAAATGGTAACCGGGAAGGTTTCTTGTTAACATTACAAGCTCGAGAACAACACATTAGGAGGGAAAAAGCAAGTTCAAACATATGTACCAATCAAGCATTATGCTCACTGTCTGCGCTTATTTATCTCGTCTCATTAGGAAAAACGGGGTTACGGGAAATTGCTACCCAGAATTTTCAAAAAGCTCATTATGTTAAGAAAGCGTTAGCATCAATCCCGGGATACAAAATTTTAAACAAAAAACCCACTTATAACGAATTTATTGTAATGTGTCCAAACATTAATGGTTTAATTCGAGAATGCAAAAATATGAACTTACTTCCTCCTCTTCAAGTTTCAACCTATTATCCTGAAATGTCAGATGTTGTTCTTGTTTGCGTAACCGAGCTAAATTCGAGAAAATCTATCGATAAATTCATTAAAGCAGCTAAATTAGCTATAAACAACGAAGAGGAGCGTGTTGACTAATGGATGCTAATGAGCGTTTAATATTTAATAAGGGGAATGAGCTTGTTCAACAAAATTTCATACCAAAACTAGATATTAAATCTGAAAAGATCGAAGAGATATTACCCAAAAATCTTATTAGAGACGAACTACGAATTCCTGATGTCTCTGAAGTGGAAATCGTGCGTCATTATTTAAAATTGAGTAAAATTAATTATGGCGTAGATTCTGGAATTTATCCCTTAGGTTCATGCACTATGAAATATAACCCAAAGGTCAATGAAATCGTAGCAAGAATGACTAGCTTCTCAAAATTGCACCCACTTCAAGATGGGAATGAAGGCGCTTTAGAAATATTGTATGAAATTTCACAAATGTTATGCGAAATTACTGGAATGGATGGTTTTACATTACAACCGGCGGCTGGAGCACATGGCGAATTGGTGGGGTTATTAATAATAAAAAAATATTTTGAAACTAAAGGAATTGTAAAAAATAAAATTATTATTCCCGATTCAGCCCACGGTACTAATCCTGCGTCAGCAAAAATGGCTGGATTTTCGATAATTGAATTACAATCAAATGAGCATGGCGAAGTTCCTCTGGATCATCTCGAATATGCGATGAAGCAAGGAGATGTAGCAGGAATCATGCTTACGAATCCAAATACTTTAGGTGTTTTTGATAGACAAATTAAAGACATAACGAGGATCGTCCATGAACACGGTGGGTTGTGTTATTACGATGGAGCAAATTTGAATCCTATGTTAGGGATTTGTCGGCCTAAAGACATGGGATTTGATATTGTTCATTTGAACCTGCACAAAACCTTTTCTACGCCTCATGGGGGTGGTGGACCCGGTTCTGGACCAGTAGGAGTTACTAACGAATTAATTCCTTTTCTTCCTATACCTTGTATTGTATCAACAAAAAAAGGACTAATTTGTAATTATGATAACCACGAATCAATAGGGAGAATTAAAGCTTTTTGGGGTAATTTTAGCATAATTTTAAGGGCTTTTGTTTATATTCTTTCTCTAGGTGCTGATGGATTAAAACGAGTTGGACAGATTGCGGTATTAAATGCTAATTATCTGAAAACTCTGCTAAAGAAAAAATACAATCTTCCATACGACCGGATTTGTCAACATGAATTTGTCCTATCCGATAAGTACTTACCAAATGATATTACTACTGAAGACGTAGCAAAACGGATACTGGATTATGGCTTTTATGCTCCAACAATTTATTTTCCACTAGTTGTAAATGGTGCTCTAATGGTCGAACCAACAGAAACAGAATCTAAAGACTCTTTAGACAAATTTGTTGAAGTTATGAACCAAATTTGTGACGAAGCACTAAACGCGCCCGAAAAACTAAAAAACGCGCCATCTAATACACCTATTGGACGCCTTGACGCAGTAAATGCTGCCAGAAAGCCAATATTACACGATTAATTACAATTAAAAAGCAATATCAGAAGTAGCAATATAAATAATAATAATAAAAAAATATAGGCTGAATGATGTTGTTTTATTAAATTATTGATCCTGAAAGAGAATGCTTACATGTGCACTCATTTTCAAAATCAATTTTAGGAATTGTTAGTTCTAACATTTTCTTTAAGTTTACCGCGTTTTTCTTCATCGTCTCTAAAATTTCTTCTATACTCACCCCAAGTTTCTTTACGGGCCCTCCACAGGTCTCACAATATTCTTTAATTTCCACGACTCCACAGTTCTGGCATTCCCCTGCCCACACATCTAAGTCTGTTACCATGGCAATACAACTGTAAAATATCTCCTTTTCAGCTGCGAGGACTACTTCAGGGTATGTTGTCATTCCTATAATATCTCCTCCCCATTGTCTAAACATTTTAGATTCGGCTCTTGTTGAAAATCGAGGACCTTCAATACAAACATATGTACCACCATTTTGGATATCTAATCCTTCAACATTTTTTCCAGTTTCGTAAAAAAGATTATTAAGATAGCTACAATATGGATCCGCTTGGTTTATATGACACACTTGTCCACCCTCATAAAAAGAATCTAATCTCTTTTTTGTTCTATCTATATATTGATCAACCATGATAAATTTACCTTTACCATACTCCTTTTTTAAAGCTCCAACAGCCGATGGTGAGATTATACCCTTAACTCCCAATTCTTTCAATGCCCATATATTAGCTCTAGAATTAACATTGTGTGGAGGTATTGTATGACCCGCTCCATGTCGTGAAATAAATGCAACTTTTTTACCTTTAAACTCACCAACTTGAATAAAGTCAGAAGTGTGACCGTATGGTGTGTATATTTTTAAAGCTTCGACATTTTCAAGTTCTATATCAGATCCCGTTCCCCCAATTATTCCAATTTCAGCTTTACCTTCAAATTTCATAATTTAAATC
>JAUWZR010000100.1 GCA_030615235.1 Promethearchaeota archaeon | reverse complement strand
ATTTTCTGCCATATCACATTAGATTTCATTTGTTCCAGCGCTAATTTTGCATTGGAATCGTTTTTATCTGCTTCAAATTCCATAAAGAAAATGTATTCCCATCTCCCTTTTCTTCGCGGTCTGGATTCTACTTTTGATAAGTTGATTTCCGCATCGGAAAATATTTTTAAAACCCAATAGAGTGCTCCTGGTACATGCTTAGTAACAAAAACGATAGATGTTTTCATTTTTTCCCCTTTTAAAGGATTCTCGATTTTCGATATCACGAGAAACCTAGTGAAATTTGAATTCTCATCTTCAATCTTAGAGTTGAGAACCTTCAAATCGTATAATTCAGCAGAAAATTTAGGGCCTATTGCAGCATAAGAGATATCGTTTAGCATTCGAACTCTTCTGACTGCTTCTGCTGTTGAACTTATATCTAGAATTTTTGCAAGCGGCAAATTTGCTTTTAACCAAGCTTTAGTTTGTGCAAATGCTTGTGGGTGTGAAATTACATTTTTTATGTCAGAAAGTTCCGCATCGTTCAAACAAATCAAGTTTTGAATTACTCTAACTTCAATGTCTCCATAAATAAATAGATCTCTTTCAATAAGCAAATCCAAGGTTTCTCTAATGGTTCCTTGTAGACTATTTTCAAAGGGGACTACGCCAAAATCTAATTCCCCTTTTTCAATACTATCGAAAATATCTGGTGTAGAACTATATGGAACAAATTGCGTTCCAGCTTTAGCGAAGAACTCAAGAGCTGCTTGATGAGTGAAAGTCCCCATAGGACCTAAATATCCAACTTTAGAAATAGTTCCTTGAATTGCTTTACTAGCACTAATAATCTCTTTCCAGATAGCTACCATACTTTCCTTTTTAAATGTAGTTGACTTATTTTTGATTCTTTCGATTAGTTCTTCTTCCCGTTTAGGTTGATAAATTTCTAACTTTAGATTTTTCTTTATATTTCCTATTGTTATAGCGTAATTTCCTCTCTTATTAAGAAGCTCTAGAATTTTATCATCAATCTCGTCAAAATTTTTTCTTAACTCCTTTAATTCCTCTTTATACTTCTCTTCTTCGCTCACTTTAATTTCACATCAATATTTATTCAAATAATAAAATAAAATTACATAATTTTCTGCAAATTTAGTTCTAATGCTGCCACTGGAAACTCAAGTTTGAAATTCAGCAGAACTTCAGGATGAATTTCGCCAATTTCACCAATCTTAACATTTTTTATATATATCTCTCCATAACGACCATTAAGGTAACTAGGATTGTTTTCAGCTTTTATCTCATATTCGTTAAATTTTCCTAATGCCATCATTACGAAGTCTAAGGTCGATCTTATTTCTGTAAAATCCGCGTCCTCGTGATAAGATGCCGCGGAGAGGTGAATTTCTCGTTTAGCTCCTGTTTCTTCCTCTTTAGAGAGCAGTACAACATCTCCAACTTCAAATATTCTGATTGGTTTCTCTTCTGATCTATTAAATCGGATGGTTTCTAATAGATTAGGTAATAATGAAGTTCGGGTTGTATTATATTCTTTTGACACCGGGTTAGCAATCTGAATTAAGTCAGATTCTTCGTATTCTTGCCTCATGAAATCATAAAGCTTCTCTGAACTGGTTAAAATGAAATTGAGAACTTCCAGATATCCTGCTCCGATCATAATTGTTCGAGTTTTATTTGAAAATGTCTGAATTGGATGATACATTCCAATACATCCTTCCCGAATCGATTTCGGTATATTAAAATACCCATAACCAATAGCTACTTCTTCAGTAAGATCCACTGAATGCATAATATCACCTCTAAAAGCAGGAATATAAACATCTAAATAACCTTGCTTTTTGGATTCTTTAGCATCTAATCTAACTTTTTGGAAGCATTTAATTATTTCAGCTTTAGTTAAATTTAAACCAAGATAACTATTGATATAATCAATTTCTATTTCCCATTCATTTAGATCTAGATTTGGTGTTATTAAATTTTCTCCCCCTTCATACTTTACTTCTACGGTTTCGATTTTCGCTCCCATGTCAGATAGAGTTGTGGATAAAATATTTAATGCCAGATTAACGGCGTTTAAATCTGTTCCAGTCAAATCTAAGAATAAATTTTTTGTTTCATCGGTTACTGTTGTTAGAATACCATTTATTATAGGAGGAAATGAAAGAACTTCGCCAACACTATCAAAAATGATAGGATAAACCTCTTTTCCTTCTAAAATCTTAGCGTATTCAATTCCTTTTTCGTGAAGGAGTAATATTTCTTCTAAATTCATAGCGTATCCATCTCCATGCAAGGGTATAAAACTTATGGAATCTGGTTTAACAGCAGTATATCGATAGGGAGGTTTTACCTTATCTAAGTCGTGGACACCGATTGCAACCTTTTTTCTATCTCTACCTACTGCCCAGTGAAGGTGTTCTTGGATACTCATTAAAGTAGCAACTTCTTCTTCGTCTAAATCGATGTTTCTAACGATACCGCATACTATATAAGGTCTCACTTTCTTTACGCTCGGATCTACAGTAACTACGATTTCACTCTTTTGTAAATCGAAGGTTGG
Organism: Promethearchaeota archaeon; assembly: GCA_030615235.1. Taxonomy (GTDB): domain Archaea; phylum Asgardarchaeota; class Lokiarchaeia; order Sigyniarchaeales; family SOKP01; genus SOKP01. Next base: position 6,327 of record JAUWZR010000100.1, on the reverse strand, counting down.
TGCTCCTAATTCAGTTTCGTAGTATCCCTTTAATGTTCTCGCAATACCTTCAGGACTTGAATAATCAGGTCTATTCGGATTGTATTCCACTTTTAGTATTTGTTCTTCCCTGTTAATATCTTCTAAATCTAAACCTATCCATTGCAGATCGTATTCCAATTCGTCGATCTCTAGTTTCCTTCCTACTAATTTTTCTAACCTATCAATTTTCAATTCTAGGGTTGGTATAATTGCTTCACCTCAATTTAATATGGTTGTTGTCGTAACCACTTTATTGGATTTATATATAAGTCTCTAATATCTTTTCGGCCATAGTACGGCATCGCTATCCGTTCAAGTCCTTGACCCCATGCCAAAACTCTTGTAGGATCTTTAATGCCCCAAGGGGACGTTACTTCTGGTCTAAAAATACCTGAACCACCCATTTCTAACCATTCTCCTAATTTATCGTAATATACGGCGACTTCCATACTGGGTTCAGTGTATGGAAAAAATCCAGGTCTTGTTACTATTTTTTTAAAACCTATCTTCCTGTAAAATTCGGATAGTAATCCTATCAAATTACTTAAATTAACATTTTCATCAATAACGATACCCTCTATCTGCGTGAACTCTGCTAAATGAGATTTATCTAAATTTTCATTTCGGAATACTCTGTCTATACAGAATACTTTTATTGGAGTTTTATCGTTATCTTTATAGAATTGAGCTAATCTCCTCATAGTTGTCGAAGTTGTATGAGTTCTTAATACTGTTTGCTTAGCTGTGTTTTCGTCCCACTTATACCTCCAACCTAACGAACCAGAATCTCCTCCATTTTCATGTGTTGCTTTAACAGCCAGCACCCTATCTCTGTCTGGTAGCCTCGCAACTTTAGGATTGTTTAAATAAAAAGTGTCTTGTAATTCGCGTGCAGGATGGTCTTGTGGTTGGAATAATGCGTCAAAGTTAAAAAACGCACTTTCGACGATCGGACCTCTAATTTCAGTAAATCCCATTGAAATGAAGACTTCTCTAATTTTATTAATCAAATTTATAAGAGGATGCGTTTTTCCCGCCTTTAACAAGGGACCCGGTTTTGTTACATCAAAAGGTTTTAGATTGTATTTCTTCCAAGTACCAGAACTAAGCATTTCCGAGGTTATTTTGCTTACCTGTTCTAATTCTTCAATGTTAGAGATTTTGATTGATTTCCCCTTATTTGTAAGAAAAATATAGCGTTGTGTTTTTTTCTCTTTCGTAAACAATTTCCTTCTATTCAACAGATTAAATTGTACTTGTTCATTTTTTGATAATTTGGAATAAACACGTGTAGGATTTGCCTTAAATGTCTTTATAAATTTTTCAACATCAGTTTCAGGAAACTCTTCAGCTATAAGAAAAATCTTATTTTCTCCGGTAGCTTGACTTTGAGTAATCCAACAGTTTTTTCTCATATTAGAAAGACCGACATAAAAAATTTGGTTATCTAGCTTAGATTTGACAAGCAATTCTTCCATGTTAATCTCTTTAACATTAGATTCCCTCATTAGTTTTAGTAATTGATTTTCCGGTAATCCGTTTTCTAAATAATTTCGTCCTTCCTCGTTTAAAGAAATTTGATTAATTTCTTCTTCTCTGAACCCTCCTAAATCGTGATCGATGAGATCATTAATAGCTGCCATGGCGACAATATAATCAATACTCAATTCTTTTGCAAATAGTGATGCCAATTGCTCAGTTTTTTTTTTCTTTAATACAATGAGAATTTCGATAACTTGTTTTTTTAATTTAATAGTCATATCTCTAAGTCAAATTTTATTTACTATCTAATATAAATTTTCTAAATCTCTAACATTTTTAAATCTTTCGTGAAGGATATCGTTTAAAATTGCTCTTTCACGAATTAGAACGATATTTAGCAACTAAACACAGCTTAAAGTTATTATAGAATGAACACTTCAAATTAAAATCCGCAGCCAAGAGAAAAATTATAAATTCCTTGTATTATTCCCTTGGCAGAATAAAGATCTTGAAATTAAATGAAACTCGATTGAAATTTTCAGTAGTTAATCTTAATACTCTATAAAAACTCAAAATCTACACTTCTCAAGTAATCATTCAATTATATAATGTAGTAGTATTACTAACTAAAAAATTTTTCTACCCTAATTCTTCTCGAATAGCCGTAGAACTTATTCTTTTATTATTTTTATCTTTTAGAAGTGGAATAACAATTAAAATAAGTGGCCCTAATCCTTTTGCTTCTCTTTGTTCGCTTAATTTAATGGCATTTGAATAGGTTTCTTGGCTTACAATTAAACCTTCGTACTCAGGATCTTGAGAATATGTAGCCATATCATCCCAATTTCTAATTTCAACAATGTTCACCCTATTAATGTCCGTGAAAGTACTAATGAATGTTTTTAATTTATTCTTTCTAGTGTCGTAATCTTCTAACTTAGAAGGAGCTTTTTTATTTTTAAGCAATTCTTGAGATGTTAAGCCAATCTCTATTGTTTTGGACAAATTCAAAGCTGTTTTTAATAAAAATTTATGCCCATCATGAAGATGATCAAAAGTTCCGCCCATTCCAATTTTATTTAAAATTAGGGAAACACCTAACTGATAAAATTTAAACTTCGATCGTTTCCGTTAATGTTTTTTTGCTTTTTTCCAGTTTATCGTCTTTTTTCCGGGATTTCTTAAGTTTAACACTATAAATCTGGTGTATTTCTATAGAATTATTACATTTATCGCAAGACCCCATAGACTTAAAAATGAAATCCCCATCCTCGTAATTCCTTACTTTAATCGCACCACAAGCTTTACATTTCAATATTGTTAAAGTCTGTCTTATTGGATCACTGGGATTTTTTCTCATTTGGAATAGTGTAGTCCCTAAACAAATGAAGGTGAAACCTATGATCATATTGGTAACTTGATCAGTACCTCCGATATACATAAAAAGAACTCCTATAGCAATGAGTCCAATCAACAGAAGGTTTTTAAGAATGCTCTTCAAAGATCGCTTTTTATTTAAAATTTCCTCATCGTCTTCTTCGTCAATCATGAATATCCGTCTATTTTTTTACTGATATCTCGTAAACTATACTCTATAATAGAAAAGAATATAAGATTAATTAAATTTTGTTATTATGAAAACTTAATAGATTTAATATTTCAATTATATATCTTATTTAAAACAAAGAAAGATTAAAATGATAATTCAAATAATGCAGCTTGGCCAAACGGAAACAGATCCTCTCGGATTAATTTTTAATTTGCTATGGTTTGCCCTAATATTTATGTCAATGTTTTATGGTACTAAACTCCAAGCGTGGCGCTCAGCAAGAGAGATCGAAACTGGATTGGAAAAACTAAAAAAATGGGATGACGAGTGTAAACAGATTCTGCTTTCGAATTTTAGAAAATACGCTGATAAAAAAGAAACTGATAAGGATTTAGTGCTCAAAATTGAAAATTTCTTGACTTTCATAGCCATTACACCAGTTGACCTCGATCCTTATGGCATAATTCCAAAACTTGACCATGTGATTGATGTAAGGGATGAAAGATTCAAAGCAGAAATTGCAGGTTTAGCCCCAAATGTTGAACCAGGAAGTAAAGAAGCTCAGAATTTAGAAAATACACTTGAAGCTGCTATGGCCGTTGATTATGTTTATCGTCTAGTCAAACACTTCTTAATATTAGGAAAAAAATCTAAATCCTACATTATCTTAATGCAGATTTCCATGCAGATGAATATGATTTTAGCGATGGGTAAATCGTATTACCATGCTACAAAAGCTTTTTCTGAAGGAAGCCCAATTGGAGACGCTCTTGGACCTTTAGTTGCTGGAAGTTTTGTAAGAGATGTATCAAATAGCGATGATATTGAAGCCATTGAAATCGCAAAGGATACTATCCTACAAGAGGTTGTTTTCGAAGATAGAACAATATATGTTGTGCGAGCTAAGGGACCTGGAGGAACTGTTGGAAAACCAGGTACTGCAATTAAAAAATTGATTGAAGAACATGGAGAATCTATATCTCGGATAATAATGATCGATGCTGGTCTTAAATTTTCTGGAGATAAAACTGGGTCAATAGCAATCGGAGTTGGTGCTGCTATTGGTGGAATTGGAGTTGAAAAGTTTTATATCGAGGAATCAACAAGCAAAAAAGCTATTCCTATTGATGCTGTGATCTGTAGACAATCTTTAGAAAATGCGATAACAACAATGTCGCGACCAATTACCAAAAGCGTTCATCCTATTGTAGAAAATATTAAAATGGGGATTCGGAAGCGTACTGAGAAAGGAGCAAAGGTTATCGTTGCTGGTATAGGAAATACTATCGGCATAGGAGTATAATTTCCCTTTTTTTATAACTTGGCTTAATAAACATCCATATATAACTTTTTTTATCAATTCACTCAATCTTAGAATTAATTACTTTCAAATAAAAAGAAGTAATACTAACTATATCAAAAGTAAATTTTATTATAAAAATAGAGAGTGATAGATGTGAAAGTATTTTCAGATGAATGGGCAGAAGCTTATGTGAAAGCTTTAAATGAGAATGCCAATTATAAAGCGGCAGCTTCTTGGTGGACGGGTGATTTCATGTTCGTGATTGAACCTAGTGGTAATTTGGATCATGAAATAAAAATGTTTGTTGGATTATATAAAGGAGACTGCACAGGCAACAAACTCCTAAAGGAAGGTGAAGAATACGATATTCTACCCCCTAATTCTGACCCACGACCTTTAAAAGAAGGAGAGAAAGTTGGCGTAGAATTTGTATTTTCAGGACAATACGATAATTGGGTAAAGGTTTTGAAGCAAGAACTCGATCCTATCCAGGGATTAATGGCCGGTAAATTTAAACTCGTAGGTAACATGGCGAAGGTCATGCGAGCAACGAAGGCCGCGCAGGAACTAGTCGTTTCTACTACTAAAATAGAAGGGGCTGAATTTTACTAATTCAAGCTACTCTTTTTTTTTAATCTTCTATATTGTTACTTTTCTTATGTATATTCTTTAGAGAAATTTTACTATTACTAGAAGAATTAATAATTGGACTATAGGTAATTTTTATAGGTAATTTTAATAGTTACTTTAATCTGTTTTATAAATAACAAATCTAACAAAAAAAAATGATGAATTTGGGTTTATCTAGAAAAGAATATTTTATAAAGGATTTGGTTATTGACGATGAATACGGCGTAATAGATTCTAATGCGACTATTCAAGAAGCAGCAAAAAAAATGAAAGAGTTAGGAGTGCCAGATTTAGTCGTAGTCGAAGAAAAGTCTGATAAAGTTCTCGGAGTTATAGCTGATTTTGATATCATTCAAAATGTTGTGGCTAAAGGAAGTGATCCAAAAGAAGAAATGGTAATTTCGACTATGTATAAGATTAAAAGTGTATCTCTTGATGATCCCGTGACTGAAGCTTTTGCAAGAATGCGGGATTTAAATGTCAATATCGTGCCAGTAATAGAAAATGAGAAGCTGGTTGGAGTATGCACTATACAAGATTGCTGGAGTTTCATTCCTGACGAAGATTACGACGATATAGGCTTAATTTCTGTGTCTGATACTAGATCAGCAGAATTTTGGTTCGCAACTGTTTGTACAATTATTGCATTTGTTTTTGGTGTAATCTTCCCGCTTGTTGGAATCTACGGTTTCTTTTCGGGAAATCAAGCTGATCTGCTTAGTTTATTTGGGATGACTGAGATTAGAGGCGGAAGAGTCCTTTTTGGATTGTTTGAAGCAAGAGGCATTGATTTCCTTGTTCCTTTCGTGAACATGATTAATAGAAACGGAATAATTTGGCTACTAATTGTTATCTTTAGTGTTCTGGTAGTAATTTTCGGTATCCTTGCGCTTTTTTCAATAATATTCTCGAGTTATTCTAAAGTACGCAACATTCAAACTGGATTTTTGGTACAATTTTTATTACCTATTTTATTTGTTGTGTTTCTAATTATTAACTGGATTCTATTAGGTGTCGCATTTGCGATCGCTGTTCCAACTCCAAATGTAACCGTTGATGGCGTAGGATTGACATTTTCTATAATATCTATGATTTTAGTGCTAGCAGCAATTTATCGGGATTATTTCTTTCGTCAAAAAGAATCTGCAAAAGAGGTGCCTAAATAAAAGTGCCTCGTGGTGGTGGCGGAGGGTTTCGAGGCGGAGGGTTTGGTGGTGGTGGATTTCGAGGAGGAGGTTTTCGAGGAGGCTCAACAGGATTCCGAATGGGTGGTTCAAGACCTTCAGGAACACCTTTTGGAAGAACTGGGGCAAGGCGAGTAACCTCAAGAGCACCTAGCGGA
>JAUWZR010000240.1 GCA_030615235.1 Promethearchaeota archaeon | reverse complement strand
ATGCCTTATAACCTTGAAATTGCTATATGTTGTTTGGAGTGGCTAAGTCGAAACTCTTCTGATAAATTTTCTGAATTTTTAAGGTTATTCAATCTTGGGAAATTTGAAATAATAAATCCTACATATTCTCAACCTTATAATTTAATTATAGGTTCTGAATCTAATATCAAACAATTTGAGTATGGATTGAAGAATTTAAAGAAGTTAGGATTAAGTTCAAACATTTACTATTGCTCAGAAAGTTCAATTCACCCCCAAATACCTCAAATCTTAAGAATGTTTAATATTATGTGGGGTTCATTAAGAACTCGGCTAATGGGTGTAAATCCCACCTCTAATTCGGCAAGTATTAGTTGGGTAGGTTTAGATAATTCAAAAATCGATGCGATTATAGAACAATCTGGAGTTTTTAATGGAGAATATTGGCATGGCACATTTTTTAAACAGATACCAAATCTATTATTTCAAGCTGTTGCTCGTCCTTTTATGGATTATATTGTGTATTCTTCTCTTGAAGATCTTGTTATGTCTCAACCAAATCATGAAGAAATCTGGCGAGTCTCTCAATTTTCAGAAATTTTTGGGAAATTTTTACTATGTTCGGAATTTTTCAAGCTAATCGATAAAGAGGGCGAATTTAAATATCAGCGGGACGATTTTCTAATTGGAGATATAATTTTTCTTCCTTCTAAATTGTTTCTTCAAAACAAAAATTCTGAAATAAGTATTCTATCAGCAGAAATATTAAATTGCATTTTGGGATTTATCAATATAAAATCTAATGATTCATTTTTAGAGGAATTATGGAAAAAGTTATTATTAACTCAAGCTCATGACTGCTACGCTGTACCTTTTATACGATCAGGTGAATATTCTCAAGTACAATTAAATAAAGCCGAATTTAATAAGTTAGAAATCTATGAAACAAATATATCGATTTCTGAATTATGTATCCAAATACATGAAGAAATTCAGAATAAATGTAATGATTTTATTAAAAAATCACTTATACACTTATCAGAAGGATTATGCAAAGATAAAAACAATTTAAATGATGTTTCAAAAAGTTTGTTAGTTTTTAATCCAACTCCTTATTCAAGACAAGATTTAGTTTCAATACAATTAAAATTAGATAACCGAACAAATAGAGATCTCCTTGAACAAGAGAAAAGAATTAATTATCAGTATCATGATTCTACTTTAAAATTTATTTCAGATATCCCTGGATTTGGATATAAGATCTATACCTTTACAGAAAAAAATATCGAAAAACCAATAATCAAACCTTTTTTCCTATATGAATTAAAGATTTTAGATGACTTTAAAACAATTGAAGTTAAATATAAGAACAATATAGTTTATGAACTAATATTTCAAACTAGTCTTAATTATGAATTATGTTTAAAAGAAGAATATATCGATAATGTGGAAAAACGGTATATAATAATAGGAAAGACTACGAATTACACATTCAAAATTAAAATAATTCAATATAATGGAGTGAATAGACTTGAATTTTTTATTGATTCTAATTCGTTAAAAGAAGTCATTCTCAGGCCAAAACTTAAAATTGAAAGATCTCTTATTAACTATCCTTTTGGAATTGAAGAGACGAAAAGATCGAGAATTCAGACTTTAGATTTCTTGTGGTTAAAAGGATACAAGCAAGGAATAATATATATTCAGAAAAATAGTCAAAAATTTATTATAAATCGAAAGAATTTTGAAACTCGGAACTTATTTTTTACAAAAGGAAAATTTGAATTCGCAATATCTATTACAGATGAAACTGATTCAATATCTCCCTTATTTTATGTGAATTCGTTTTATTTTAAATTATCGGGAATTTATTTTGATGGAAAATTTGAATTAAATAAAATCAGTGATTCTTTCCTTTCGGTTAAACCTCCTATATCTGTTATAAATTTATGGCGCCGTGAAAATAGCTCATATTTAAGACTCTTTAATCCAAGTAATAAAGAAGTAAATATCCAATTAGACGGAGAATTAATAAAAAATCAATTAAAAGAACTTGATTTTAATTATAATGAAATTTCATTATTAGAGTCTAATGAACTAAGAATTAGACCTTGGAAAATTAAAATGTTTAAACTATAATTTAAAAAACAAGTTAATATTAACTATTTTTTTTTATTTCTAAGTTTATTTTATCAAAAATTTTATGAATAGAGCTATAGATATTGAATTTACCGTATTTTAAAGCGCTTTTTACAATATTATTTACTTCATTTTCATCTACAAAATTTTCCATGATAAGCTTTTCAACTTTAGTAAAAATAAGTTCCTTAATTTTGTAAGAAAATCGACATTTTTTCTTTTCGGTAATAATACCTGAAAGTTCAACATGTTCTTTATGATCCCAAATACTTTGGAGAAGTTCGTCTATACCCTCGCCACTGATTGCATCAGTCAATACAACTGGGGGCCGATACCCGCTCTGAAATATTGTATCGTCGAGCATCATTTCAATTTGTACGGCTATGTCTTCTCCGCCTAAATCCTTTTTGTTAACATCATAAATATCTCCTATTTCAATAATCCCTGCTTTTTGCATTTGAATAACATCTCCGTAGCCAGGAACCAAAATTACAACAACAGTATAAACTAAATTGTACACATCGAATTCAGCTTGTCCGACGCCAACAGTTTCAATAATGATTATATCCATGCTAAAAGCTTCGTATAGCATGGTAATGTCAAAAACTGCTCTTGAAATTCCTCCTTTATACCCTCTTGATGCAAGGCTACGCATGAAAACGTTAGGGTGTAAGCAGATATTAGTCATTCTAACTCTATCCCCTAAAAAAGCACCTCCACTAAAAGGAGACGTTGGATCTACGGAAATAATACCTACAGTTTTTCCTTCGTCTAATATTTTTTGAGCTATGGCCCCGGTTAAAGTGCTCTTTCCAACGCCAGGAGAACCTGTAAGACCAATAATATAAGAGTCGTGTTTTATGTTTTCAAAATGCTTGAAAATCTTAGAAGCCTTCTCAGGTTCATTTTCAACAATAGTTATTAATCTAGCTAAAGCAATTTTATCTTTCTTTTTAACTCTGTTAACTAAAGATTCTATTATATCGTCATTCGTTAATAAGATACATCCTCAGATAAATTTTTGATATGAAATATTAATTAGATAAAAAAATAAATCATGTTTTTTTTATTTTTTGAGATGAGTTTTAATAAACTCAACAATGTCATTTGTTATCGATCCAGGTCCATAAATGTTAGCTACACCCATATCTTTTAATTTTGGAAAATCTTGAGCGGGAATAACTCCTCCCACTAAAAGTAGAATGTCGTTAAACACTCCCTTTTCCTTTAAAAGATCAATCACCTGTTGTGTATATGCGAAATGAGCCCCGCTGTGTATGGATAAACCAAGAACATCAACATCCTCCTGAATTGCTGTTTCTACGATCTGTTTTGCATTCTGAAAACCTCCGAAAATGAGTTCCATGCCTGCATCTCTTATAGCTCTTGATACTACGATCCCTCCCCTCCAGTGTCCATCAATTCCTGGTTTAGACATTAATACTCTAATCTTTTTCTCACTCATATTTAACACCTTAGTTAAATTGCTAATGGGGGTTCCCAAATACCCCATATTTCTCTGTAAATATCACATATTTCACCTATTGTTGCCCCTTCTTTTGTAGCTTCCATTATTATAGGCATCACATTTTCTTCTTTTTCGCAGACACTTCTTAGTTTGTCTAAAATCTTCTCTA
>JAUWZR010000236.1 GCA_030615235.1 Promethearchaeota archaeon | reverse complement strand
TAATAAGAAAATAAGAATTTTAAAAACTAATCAATCGATTTTTAAATAGTTGAAGTTTTTTTTAAAAATTAATTTACAATTAAAAGATATTATTCAATAGTGATAATAGTATGAGATTGGGAGCACATATGAGTGTTTCTGGGAGTAAATCTATGGCTTTTGAGAGAGGTAGAGAACTGGGATGTGAAACAATACAAGTTTTCATAAGAAATGTCCGGGGTTGGTTATCAAAACCTTTAGATCAGAAAGATATAGATGAATTTCTTAAAACGAAAGAAGAGTTTAAAAGAGAAATTTGGCCGATAATTAGCCATAACAGCTATTTGATTAATTTAGCAAGTATTGATAAAGAAAAATTAGAGAAATCATATACCGCGATGTTGGATGAACTTAACAAAGCTACCCAACTGGGCATTGAATATGAAATTATGCATCCAGGAGTTATTCCAATAAGCGATAAGAAAGAGATTTCCAAAGATGAAGCATTTCTCCAAATCGCAACTCAGTTAAATAAATTAATGGAAGAAACAAATGGTTCCAAAGTTAAGATTTTACTAGAAACTACGGCAGGGCAAGGTAAAGGCTTAGGTAATAAATTTCACCATTTTGAAACAATAATTAGTAAAATAAACGATAAAAGCAGAATTGGAATATGTTTCGACACGGCACATTCATTTGCCGCGGGTTATGATTTTACAACGAAGAAGAAATACAACGAGATGTGGGATCATTTTGATAGCACTATTGGTTTAAAATATTTATGTGCTTTCCATTTAAACGATACGGAAAAAGAATTAGGATCTAGAGTAGATCGTCATACTCACATAGGGCAGGGGAAAATTGGTAAGGAACCATTTGGTTTTTTGTTAAATGATGAGAGATTTAGAGATCTTCCTGGAATTATAGAAACTCCTAAAGGGAAGGATTTAAAAGAAGATAAAATGAACCTAAAAACTTTAAGATCTTTGATAAAATAAAGAATTTAACAGTTAATCGTGAACCTTAAACCATAGTTTGCTAGTATCGTCAACTAAGCCATTATAATTTACTGTTAATTCATCCCCTTTCTTAATATCTTGAATAGCCTTATATTCAATTGCTTTATTCTTATAATCGTATAAATACTGTAAATTTGGAGCATACGAATGGTTGATGAACTGACTAACGCTTAGAGTGATTGCATTTTTAAAAGCGGGTTTAAGTTTTGGGTCTTCCCAAATATAGCAATAATTGTATAATTGAGTTTTTTTAATCTTTCTATAATCTTTGTTAGGTATTAAAACTACATTTGCTACATCGATTCTAGTTTTCTTTTTAATATCCTTCTTCGCAAAGGCACCTTTTCCTTTTATTTCAGATATAAATTTAACTTCTATAAATTCATGCAATGGGATCACTCATAAAATGATGTTATTCTTCTTTATTCTACTGAAGCATGATGCTTATCTATGTAGTCTTCAGTAATGTTTAACTTCCCCATTATTGAAGCACCTATTGAATCCAATATTGCAAGCGTAGAAATATCAAATAAAGACGTGAATGGAGCTAATGTTTTTCGAGATGTGGCTTGATCTTTACTTTTTCCTTCAACTTGTATTATTAAATTTGATAATTTTCCTATTGTACTCTTAGGATTTCCTGTAAATAAAGCAATTTTACCTCCAATTTCTTTTGCTTCTTCGGCTATAGCTTTAGGTGAAGTTGTTTCACCACTTCCACTTATCAATATCAGTAGGTCATCTTTACTGTAGCGATATGTAACTGCGTCAGAAATAAAACAAGATTTAATACCTAAATGCATCAATCTTTGAGCAAAACATCGTCCAATAAATCCTGATCTACCAGCGCCATATACAAAAATCCTTCCATCGTTAGAATCAACTTCAATAATCAATTCAATTAACTTTAAGACTTGATTTGTATCAATAGAGTTAGAATTTTTTTTTACTTGATCTGCGATTTCTAAAAGAGAGTTTAGAAATCTTTCCCTTACTAGTTTTGAATTCGAATTTTTCATCTCTATCTCTCCTCCGTTGAGAATTCGGGACGAACACAACTTCTCCATTGATCTACAGTTTCTACAGGGCCTAAACCTATTAATAGGTCCCCCACTTTAAAAAGAAAATCTGATTTAAAGCTATAAATCCATATGTTTTCTCTTTTTAGGGCTATAATGTGAAACCCTCGCTTATATTTTTGATCTTGTAATTGATTATATGTTTTATCTTTAAAATAAGAATCTGCTGAAATTGTTTCTCGGACGACTATTTCTGAAGTTTCTTTAATGGCTTTTTGAAGAATTACATGAGGTTCAAAGCCTTCTAAAATATTTTCGGCTAAATGAGCAGCTGCATCTGCTATCAATTCGCAGGAAAAAACTATCCTAAGTATTCCTGTTAAGATTTTTGGATTATCAATTAATTGTGTTAAATCTAAAAGATTTTTTTCAAAAATTATATTCATTCCATCCATTAAAGATTCCATCTCTAAAACATCTTCAGCTACATCATAACTGTTAAAGAATAACGCTGCTAAGGCTAATTCTATCATTGTTTCTGAAATATCTGTTATCAACACATAATCCTTTTTGAGTTCCTTTATTTCTTCGTAAAATTCAGGATTAGTTAGATCAAAATCCGAGTCTTCTTTTATTTCCCCTAAGTGAAAAGAAAAATCTTCAGCATCAAATGTTAACTTCTTTAACTCTTTAATTGGTTCAATTTCTCCTTTAATTATAAGTATATCCCCTGTTTGAATTTCATTATCTTTTTCAAATAACCACTCATCCTTTCTTTTTATCGCAATTAAATCTACTCCGTATTTAGACCTAAAATGTACTTCTTTACGTTTCATTCCTATAAACTCACAATCATCATTGACAACAATTTTTACAATAGGCTCAGGTACTTCGTCCCAAAATAATTGCGTGAAATCTGATATATCGCTATTAATATATACAACTCGAGCGATGTCTGCAAGAGCATCAGAGATTTTGTCAATTGAATAGCCCATTACAACAATAGGCTCTAAAGCTTTGGCTTCTTTAAAACCACCTGTTTGAGTCTGAATAATTTGTAAATTCAGAAGAAATGTTAATTCATGGATTCGTTTTTCAATTTTAGAAGTCTCGTTAGCAATTTCCTTACTACTAAATTTAATAGCGCTGTAAGCAAGATCAATCATCAAGTCGATCTTCTGTTTCATCTCTTTTAATATATCCTTTAATGATATTGGTTGATACTGAAACTTCTTTCTTTTTTCATGCTTTTTAATTATTTTCTCACTCTCGTTTAGATAATTATACAAATATTTGGATAAAAATTATGATAAAAAAGGGGGTTAAAAAATCTGCTAACGATGTTACCATAGGAATTAAGAAATTATTTGGGTCTTTTCCTTTTCTAAATATTAATATGGAACCCATAAATAAAAATACGAACATTAGCCCAAATAGGATCAAAATAGTAATAATAAAAATTGATATAATCAACAGAGGATTAACGATTTCTATTCCAGTTACACTTGCCAATATGTATCCTAGGCTTATTAATGCAGCAAGGCTTAATAAAATTGTTATAAACAACCCATAAAAATCCTGTTTTAATCGATCAGAGACTTGAATTTTTGGAGACAACGTACCTATATACAGGTGAGAGGTAAGACGAGATACTAGAACAGTAGATATATCACCTATTAAAGAATTTAAAGACGGTAGAACTAACAATATAATAGGAAAACTAGACAACACTCTTTCGTTATTAGATAGAAGTGTCCCGGAAAAGAGTCCCATAACGGAGCTAATTAGAACTACTATTA
>JAUWZR010000012.1 GCA_030615235.1 Promethearchaeota archaeon | reverse complement strand
CTTTTTATTTTATATCGTACTGTTTTTATCCGTTAATTTTTTAGAATTAGTAAAAATCTTAGTATATAGAAGACTGAGAAAAGAAAGTAAGAGAATTAAGTCAAAACAATTTTTAGAGTTATTTCTAAAACAAATTAATTTTTAAAATAGTTAATATTCAATTCACTAATTACTTTTAATAAAAGAAAAGGTGTTTATACGTGAGTAAATCAATTGTATCCATAGTAAAATATGAAAAGGATAGGGATTCTGTTCGAAAGGCTGTAGAACTCGCAAATGGATTCGAAAATCTTGACTCAAACGCTAAAGTTTTTATAAAACCTAATCTAGTATATTGGAATCGACACTGTAATTTTCCAAAGTGGGGTATGCTCACAACTTCAAGCGTAATGGAGGAAATACTAATATTACTGAAGGAACACAGTGTGAATGACATAACTATTGGCGAAGGAATAATTACAGAAAATCCAAAAGATAAAGAAACTTCTAAAGACGCATTCGAAAAGCTTGGATATAATATTTTTAAGAAACGATACGGCGTTAAAGTATATGATATTTTTGAACGACCGTTCGAAAAAGTAGAGTTAGCTGAAGGAGTATCCGCAAAAATGAATGCTGATATGCTTCAATCAGATTTTTTAATAGATGTCCCCGTTCTCAAAACTCACGCTCTATGTGTTGTAAGTTTAGGGTTAAAAAACTTGAAAGGTTTAATTAACATTCCATCGCGTAAAAAGTTTCATGGTGACGATCCTAAATACACTCTTCATTACAATGTATCAAAACTAGCAAATAAAGCACCACCGAGCCTTACAATCATAGATGGGATTTATACCCTTGAAAGAGGTCCAACCTTTGATGGTAAAGCCCATAGAAGTGATATAATAGTAGCATCAACTGATATACTTTCAGCGGATATGGTTGGCTCAAGTTTGCTAGGGATTGATCCTGTTGCCGTCCCCCATCTAGTCCAAGCAGCGAAAGACAGAAATCGTCCAATAGATTTGTCTGATATCGAAGTAAAAGGAGAAAATATAGAAGATCTTGCAGTACCCCATGGATGGGATTTTATATATAAGAATAATAATACATTACCTCTCTCTTTCGCAAAAGCAGGCATAGGTGGGATAAGTTATCGTAAATTTGACGATACTATATGTACTTATTGCAGTTTTTTTAGTGGAGTTCTTTTGGTAGCGATTAAAGAGGCATGGAAAGGTAAGGATTTTGATAATGTCGAGGTACTTACCGGAAAAGTAATGGAACCATCTGAGGGAATGAATAAAACAATTTTGCTTGGACAATGTCAATACAATAGAAATAAAGACCATCCAAATATCAAAGAACTTATCGCTATTAAAGGATGCCCTCCTGAAGTTGATGGTATACAAGACGCACTAAGGCAAGCAGGGATTAGAGCGCCATCGTATATCTTTAAAAATATTGACAAAGCCCCTCTGCTATTCTTAAGAAAGTATGAAGGTAAGCCCGAGTTTCAAGAACATTTCTATCAAATAAATTAATTTTTTTATCCTAATTTTAAAGATTATGAAAAAAAAGATATAGAATTTAAGTTGATATCATCTTTAATTGATTTACTACTCTAATCTTTAACTAGATAAGCCCGATAATGTCTAACATAACGATTAACACCGCCCATGAAAATCGATTCGCAATTAATAACCTTCCAACCCTGTTGGAGATGATCGTTAACAAGTTTCTCAAATCCATATGGTTGAGAATCGTTTTTGGCTTCTTTAGTTGGCATTACATAAGTTAAAACTTTAAACTGTTGCGTCATATCTCTAAAACCATAGTATAATTTTACTTTTTATTATCAAAAATATTCGAACTCTAAATCTTATAAGAAAATAGTATCAATTTAGGTTATTTAAATCATCAATAAAAGATTGTCCTATTAAGATTAATTTTTTCACATTTATGTAAATCTTTAAATCTTATTATACCTTAAAAGAAATTTAATAAATCCAAAAATACAATTAGAGGTTAAATAATGGATATTGATGATTTAAAATTCGGGACAGAAAATGTATATATTCCACCTTTTGAAAATGGGATCAGAATGACAAAAACTTATGAGAAAGATGGCTTTGATTCATTGTGGTATCCAGATCATCTAATGAGTTTTATTCCTGAGTCAATTTGGTCCCCAGATATAACTAGCTTAGCATCATATCAAAAAAGTCCACACGATTGGTATAATATATTTCCTACAATGACAATTGCTGCCAGCAATACAAAAAAAGTTTCATTAGGAACAGGAGTAACTGAAACATTTCGTCATCATCCAGCCGTACTTGCCCAAATGATTATAACTTTGGACCATCTTTCAAAAGGGAGAATTATTCTTGGAGTAGGCGCTGGCGAAAAAGAGAATATTGTTCCTTACGGTATTAAATGGGAAAAACCAGTTAGTAGATTAGAGGAAGCTATCAAAATTATCAAACTTTTATGGGAAAATGATAAAAAAGTTGATTTTGATGGAAAATTTTGGAAATTAAATGATGCGGTACTATCTTTAACGCCATACAAAAAAAGTAAACCTCCTCCTATCTGGATTGGAGCTCATGGACCTAAAATGCTTGAGTTAACTGGTAAATTAGGAGATGGTTGGTTACCTGTCGGATTAGATCCTGAAAAATATAAAGATAGCCTTAAACGAATTCAAACTAGTGCAAAAAGTGCGGGTCGTGAGCCAGATGAAATAACTCCAGCTATTTGGTTAGCTTTAATCATCGATGAAAAACAAGAAGAATGTGATACACTGCTTGAGAGCCCAATGGCAAAAAATTCTTTGTTAACAGCATCATCTGAGGATTTTCAACAATACGGGATTTCACATCCATTCGGTGATAATTTTCGTGGTGTCATAGATTTTATTCCAACGAAATATGACAAAAAAACCATGATGGAAGCATTTGAAAAGATACCATTCCAAATGTGTAAAGATTTAATTTTAAATGGTACGCCTGATAACATTATTGAGAAATTTGAGGAATACGCTAAATTAGGAGTAAAACATATAGTAATAATAAATTTAACAACCCAATGTGATCTTTTCAAACTACAAGATTCATATGCTTGTATTAAAAAAGTAATTGATTATTTTAAAGGAAATTAAATAAGTTATAGTATTCAAATTCTTTTTTTTATTTAAATCCTTGACAGAAAGAGTTCACATTTTTAGGTAACACCTCATGATTGTAGCCACCTTCTAATAGCGCATATCTCCGTCCTTCACATAACTTCTTGGAATATGCTTTCATTAACTTTCCTAACTCAATATAGTCTTCGGGATGTAGAAGATGCCCCCAGTCTTCAATTCCTTGATCGAAACCGGCTGAAGCCACAAAAATATCAATATTATCTAAATCTTCCATATAGTTCTGAACTTCTTTAATATACCCTGTTCTTCCACTCGAATCGGGGTTGAGGATTTTTACTCGAAACGCGTTGCCTCTAAAGGTTAAGATGTTTATGTTCCCATCGCCTGTGTGTAGATCGAAATCTAAAACGAACGCTGATTTAATTTTACCCTCTGAATACAGTTTTAGCAGGCTTATGCTTATATTGTTAAAGTAGCAGAAACCCCAACACGAATCTGCTGATGCGTGATGGCCGGGAGGTCGAATAACTGCAAAAGTAGGATTACCATCGTAAGCTTCTTTTGCTGCTAAAATAGCTCCTCCAGCTGCGAGTGAAGCGAGCTCGAGCAGTAAAGAATTGCGCTCAATATAGTTATAGTGTCGTTCAGTGTGAGCCCTTAGGATATCCTCTTTTGTAGCAGGATTTGGTACGATAAAATCAAACTCTTGATTGTTCATAAGTATATTTATTATACCCTCTAAGCGTCCAGGTGCTGCCGCAGGATCCATAGCGTAATTAGAATTGTAATATTTTTCATGAAATACAATTTTCATTTTCTCACTAATTTAATTGATATAATGATATTAACTTAAGTTTTACACTATTTGATATTTATTGTTAACATAAATGTTAATCTTTAAATTTGTCATCATTTTCATGTGAGCAACTCAGAATATCTTTATTTCATTCTAAACCGATTTTTTAAGAAATCAATTATCATCTGACTAACTTCAGGTACTCTGATATAATGGAAGTTACTAGATTTATACTACAAAGTAAAATAACTAAAAATTTATAATTATAGAATTTAACAATGAATTTAGAGACATATTTTTATTAAAGGATAAATAAGTAGGTTTAAAAATTTAGGTTAGTAAACTTAAAAGTTGATTATTATTTCTAAAAATTTTAGGAAATTAGTGGCAATTTTATCGATTCTGCTATTTATTTCAAGTTTTTTCTGTTTATTCAACTTAACGACTGATTTAAACATAAATTTTATTGATAGATCAGATTTCAGTCAAGATCATGAAACTAACAATGATTTCGAATTAGAATTAAGTGATTCTTCTTTATTATCTATATATTCTGGAGTTGGAAAAGCTCAAAATGTAACAGAATATGGGGAAGGGTATTTCTTAAATAAAAATATCAATGTGTCTGATAATGAAAATGCCACGGTTATTGTACCATATGAATGGGAAGCAATAGAAATTAACAGCACCATACTGAGCATTCATGAAAGTGATAGTATTTGGATGAACGAAACATTTGATACAGGAGTAGATTATACGCGTTGGACAAATCACACCGACTCAACACATACAGATTATATTGAAACTAATTGGTATCAAAATCCTTTAGGATCAAACGATTCGATAGCTTTAAGTTTACTGCATATTGATATTGCTGATGACTGGGATAATATTGACTCATATTTAAATTATACATTTTATTTGGATCGTGAAAATGTTGAGTTTCAATACTGGGATCTTGATTTTACATTTAAATTCATCGAATACGAAGACCCGTGGTTAAATCCTTTGGTAAACAGCAGATTTACTTGCGCAATAAAAATGGGTCAAAATTCGCAATCTTTTAATCTTGATAAGTTATCTGATTTTACTAATAATACATGGTATAATAGTGGTACCGATCCATTTATACCTGAACTTTCTGACTTAAATCCCCCAGGTGAGCTAAATGTAATTTTCAATATTGCAACGTTTGAATCAGTTAACCCAAACGGAAAACTAACATTATATATAGATAATGTTACATTAACGATGCATACAATACCGAAACCAACTTCAATCAACCTTAATACGACGGATTATGAGCACTCAGCATCCACGCCTATTATTGATATTGGTTATGGTAATGGTTATGCCTTATTATTCAATAGCTGGTATGGAGAAGTCGGTGGAGAAGAGTACAGGTTCGGTTTTTCTTCAAATTCTACAGGTTCTTTAGAAATTTCTTCAGAACAACACATTAAAGCAATTAGATATGGATTTACCCGCATAATGCAAACTAACATTAAAGGAAGCGAATTTTTCGTTGAAAATGATTCTACAACCACCTGGACAATGTATATACCAGTATCTATTCCCGGTTCTTATTCTACTAATTATTATCTAAATGTTTCAAAACCGCTAAATTGGAACGTAACTCAAGTAATCGATCCATATTCCAATAATAAAATAAAT
Source organism: Promethearchaeota archaeon (assembly GCA_030615235.1). Classification (GTDB taxonomy): domain Archaea; phylum Asgardarchaeota; class Lokiarchaeia; order Sigyniarchaeales; family SOKP01; genus SOKP01. Next base: position 16,721 of record JAUWZR010000012.1, on the reverse strand, counting down.
GAGGTTATAGGTGCTGGAGTGGGGAATTCGACATTGACTATCCCGAATACTATTATTACAGAAGGAGTGTGGGAAATCGTAGCGGAAGCCCCAAATTATATTGAATTGGCTAATTTATTTAAGAAAAATACGCTTCAATGGAGTAAAAACGATACTTTCTATACAAATGATGATTTAAAGATTAATGCAACGATAAAAACAGCATTAATTCCGAATATTGATGGTACGACAGGGATGTTAAAAATCTTTAGTCCTAATGGTTCTTTGTGGTATCAAGAGGGAGATGTTTCAGTTGACATCAACGGAAATGTTGAATTTTCGAAAATAACTCTAGGTACAAATAATGCTAGTACAGGAAAATATTTTGCTCAAATTATATGGCATGATAATAATATAAACATATCCCAGGTGGGATTCTCATTATTACAATTTAATGTAATACACAAAACAAATTTAACTGCTATTGATTCCTATTTTAACCAACTTTCTGGGGACCCCCTTTTATTAAGAGTAAAATTTCTAGATTCTGATTTTAACCAATCTATTCAATTTGCAACCGTTACTTATAGTTCTACGTTCGGAACGTATGGATCCATGATTTATCAAGGATCAGGAAGATATTTTATTGATATAGACACAAGCTCATTATCATCAGGAGATTATTATTTTTCATTTAATGCCAGCAAATCTTTCTATGAAAACCAAACAATGTTGAATCTAATTCATCTAAATATTATTGAAAATGTAAATCTTACTACTTATGTCAACTATCAAGAAATCCATGAAGATTATTTAGTAGAGCTATCGTATAATCAAGAGATAGAGATATCATGTAGAGCTCTTGCAGATATTGAAGGTGTCTTTCTTTCTGGCGGAAGTATAACTTTTATTAATGGAGAATATGAAGTTGAATTATATGAAAATGCAGATTATTGGTTTAATCGAACAATACCCATTTCAATATCATCCTTCTCTATTGGCCCAAATTATGCTTATCTCAGATTTCAGCAAAGTAATTACACAACTACAATTTTTACATTTCAAGTATTTGTTAATCAAATGGAAATTAATGTTGGCACTCCCGATTTTGAGGGGCTTATCAGTGGTGTTTCAGGTGAAACGATTCTAATTAAACTGAATTTGACTGAAACTGGCTCTACAAATTATATCGAAAATGCTACGGTATTCTACTCATGGAATTTTGGAGCGGGATATTTTAATGATATAGGTAGTGGAATTTATGAATTGGAATTGCCTTTACCAACGGGATTTGGGGGTAATTATGACTTTAAACTTATAATCTCTAAAGAAGGAGTTATTTATAAAACCAAAGAATTTACCTTTTTTATAGATATTAACCAAGTGGAAGGTCCTGATCTCTTCATTTTGATGATAATTTTTGTATTAATAGCACTTATTGGAATACTTGGCGCATTAAGCTTAAGGAGTTACGTGATTTTACCGAAAAGAAGGAAGAGAGAAACCGAGTTAATAAGTAAAGTACAAGTTTACAAGGATGTTTGGAATATTCGAGCAGTCATTTTAATTCATAAACTAAGTGGACTCCCTATATATAGCAAAGATATATCTATTATGGGAATGGATCATGATAGTACACTTATATCAGGATTTATTCAAGCTGTTACTGCTTTTAGCGAATCACTTGTTGATAAAGAGTTTAAAACCTATAGCAAACTAGCCACTGATTATGAATATTTGAAAACGATTATCGATTTAGACTTCAAATTTTTCCAGCTCTTAGTATGTGATTTCGAAGCTATTCGAGTATTACTTATTTTAAGGGACTCCGCTTCAGAACGATTAAAAAAGCAACTCTATTTACTTGCAAGTGTCATTTATTCACAATTTAGCAAGCAAATCAACAAATTTTATGGAAGTTTATCCCATATACATAATGAATTACAAGATATCATAAATCAACTTTTATTCCTTCACTATAATGGGGAGTTCGAAATCACTCCAAATAGAAACTATTATAACTCGATATTAGAATCTGGTGAATTAACAAATTTAGAAAGAAGGCTTATAAATATTATATCTTCTATGATTAAAATTAATAAAACTTTTACATTAAAAGCAGTAATTGACTTAATAGATGAAATAGATGAAGATTTAGTACTCGAAGCATTGAATTCATTAATTTCACGAAAAATAATCTTATCACCTTACTCTCCAAAATTAAAACAAAAAAAGTCGAGAGTTTAGGGGTTTTAGTTTTAAAAAAGAATTGAGTTATTTTTAAAATCTCATACTTAATTTCTCTATCATATCTTTCGTCATTGATGCTAAATCAAAACTAGGATTCCAACCCCATTCTTCTCGAGCAAGAGAATCATCAATCGTTTTAGGCCACGAATCAGCGATTGCTTGCCTAAAATCGGGTTTATACTCAACTTTAAATTCAGGTATATGCTTCTTGATCTCTGCTGCGATCTCACCAGCGGAAAAACTTATCCCCGTTAAATTGTAAACTCGGCGCTTTAATTTTGAATTGTCTGCTTCTAAAAGATCTATCATACACTTGATACAATCTGGCATGTATAGCATAGGCAATACTGTATCTTCCTTTAGAAAGCATGTATATTTTTTATTTTTAATAGCTTCGTAGAATATTTCCACTGCGTAATCTGTGGTTCCACCTCCGGGTAAGGTTTCACTGCTTATTATACCAGGTAATCTCATGGATCTTATATCAAGGTTGTACTTATTATAATAATACTCTGCTAAGAGTTCTCCTGCTACTTTGGTTATGCCATACATCGTAGTCGGTTGCAGCACCGTAATATTAGGCGTATTCTCTCGAGGTGTCGTAGGACCGAAAGCAGCAATTGAGCTAGGCCAAATGATTCTATCAATTTTGTAACTTCTTGCGACTTCTAGAACATTAATTAATCCGTTTAAATTTATATCCCAAGCTGTTTGAGGCATTTTTTCTCCAGTGGCGGATAAGATTGACGCCATGTGAAAGATAGTATCAATTTCATACTCAAAAATAACTTTAGCAATCGAATTTTTATCTAATGCATCTAAGTAAATTACTGGTCCCGATTCTTTAACAGCTTCGGGAAGGGGAGTTTTTCTACCTGTAGCTATTACATTTTCTCCGCCGTATTTTTGTCTAAGCGCTGGCACAAGTTCGGATCCTATCTGTCCGGCCGAACCAATTACAAGTATTTTTCTACTCATATTCATCAATTTTCATATTCTTAATTCTTAGTAACTATAATGAAATTCATAATTCACCCAATTAAAAAAGGTTTATCCATTTTTCTCCCACTTTGAACCCCTTTTATTTATTTAGGAAAAACTAATATAGGTTTCTATATAGACTTAATTTATTAATTTACACATGATTCAAAAAAATTTAAGGTGATATGAAGATATGAAGAGAGATCCAGTTGCTTTTCTTAAGGAGGATATGACTGAATTGAGAGGCAACAATCTTGAATGGGTTATTAGATATTTAGAAGGAGGTTCTAAGCCACACTGCATTGTAAATGGAAAAGAAGTATTGATGCTTAATACAAATAATTATTTGGGATTAGCTACACATCCAAAAATTATTCAGGCAGCAATTGACGCTACCAAAAAATATGGAGCAGGGGCAGGGGCAGTTCCAGTAATTGCAGGGAGTTTTGATTTAACCCGTGAATTTCAAGAAAAATTTGCTAAATATAAAGAAGTGGAAGCGTCGCTTTTATGTCAGACTGGATTTGCAGTTAACTCGGGATTAATTCCTATGTTGGTTGGAAAGCCCGATATAGTAGTCTCAGACGAATTAAACCATGGTTCTATTATTGATGGCGTAAGATTGTCTGGTGCGAAGCGGGTTATTTATAAACATAGAGATATTTTAGATTTAGAAAAACAATTAAAAGAAGCTGAAAAAGGAGGAGCTAGAAGAATCTGCATCATAACTGATGGAGTTTTTAGCATGGATGGAGATATGGCTCCTTTAGATAAAATTGTAAAAGTAGCTGAAGATTTCGGAGCTATGATTTTCGTTGATGACTGTCACGGAGAAGGAATATTAGGAGGAGGTAAAGGTATAGTCGCACATTTCAGTTTGCAAGGAAGGGTTCACGTGGAAGGGGGCTCAATGAGCAAGGGTTTCGGAGTGTTTGGTGGAACCGTTGCTGGTTCTAAAGACTTAATTGAATTCTGTACAAACAAAAGTAGAACATATTTGTTAAGCACAGCGCATCCACCTGGAGTAGTAGCAGCTAATATCGCTTCAATAGAAGTTGTTGAAAACGAACCTCAACACTTTAGATCAGTCTGGGAACACACTAACTATTTCAAGAAAGAAGTTCAAAGTATGGGATACGACACTGGAAGATCAGAAACACCAATCATTCCTTTGATTATTGGCGATCCTGGTAAAGCTCAAGAACTCGCAAGAATCTTGTTCGAAGAAGAAAATATCTATGGCACACCAATAGTCTTCCCTATGGTCGCAAGAGAACTCTCAAGGATTCGAGTCCAGATGAACGCCTTGTTAACTAAAGAAGATTTAAACATGGCGCTTAGTTCAATTGAAAAAGTTGGAAAAAAATTAGATATAATTTAAAATTTCATTTTTTATCTTTTTCTTAATATTTCTTAGTATTTAGATGGATAGGGACCGATAGACATCTTACCGCTATAAATTAACGCAGAACCCTCGTGAATATAATACGACTACTCGTCTGCTTCTGTTAGCTACATGAAAGGTCTAAAGTCTCTCTTCTTACCTAATTTGTCCAATATGTACGCAGCTCCACCATATGATAATAATGCACTCAAGATGAAAATTACAGTCCTCAATATGCCGTGATACTCACGAAAGGGGGCCCATGGTACTACAAAAAGAATGTAATTGACGAAAAGCCATATCGGAAATCCCAAAGCCGACGCTCCCCCGATTGTCCATATTAATCTATTGATAGTTCTGCTATTTAATTTTCTGACATAGTAGATACCGAACAGAAGAAGAGGGATTAAGAAAGTTGGAAGAATTACTCCTATTAGTGGTAGGAACCCTCTGAAATACTCGATCCAGCCCATTAATATTGTACCTATATAAACTCCAATTGTAACCCATAACCAATTCTCAGTAAAATTTTTCCAGAAAATCTTAACCTTTTCTTTTACATTCATTCCCAGCAATTCCTCCTTAGATTTACATGAAAGGTCTATACTCTCTTTTTTTGCCCCATTTATAGAAGATGTATCCTGCAACGATATAAGATGGCACTATTGTCAGAATAAATATTGTTATTCTTAATATACCTTGGGGTTCATAAAATGGAGACCAAATCGCACCAATAAGGATAAAGCTTATTAAACCCCATATCGGGAAACCTAACGCCAGACCACCCCCTATGATAAATATGAACTTATAAATGTTTCTCTGATGTATCGATTTTCTGATATAATAAACAGAAATCAACACTGAGGGTGTTATAAATGTATATAATATTGCTCCTATTAATGATAAATATCCTCTAAAGTATTCTATCCATAAAATTATCAATGCACCAATATAAATTCCAATAGCTAGTAATGACCAATGCTGTTTAGATTCATTCCATTTTTTTTTAAGCTTAGTGGTACATTTAACCGGAGGATACATACTTAAAAACTCTTGGATTTTTTTTTTTTATAGAATAATGTCAAAAATAATTTGACTAATTAGTAAAATTCAAAGTAAGTTAATAAAGGTTGTTATAACTTCTCTCTGAATCAGTTATTTATTGTTATTTCAATAATCTATTAATATCTTTAATTAAAATAAAGACTTAAGGTGACTTGAACACAGTTTTAAGTTCTATCGAAAAAGTTGGTAAGAAGTTAGATATAATTTAAAATTTCATTTTTTATCTTTTTCTTAGTATTTCTTAGTATTTGCGATTTAATAGGCAATACGGAAAACCTAAATCTTAAATCCTAAATATCTTTATAAATGACCCTTTACAAAAAAGTTAAATTTAAATGTAAACTTATTAATTTGTATTTTGCATCGAAATCTAATCTAATAAAATAAATTACAGATAGAAGATCAAAAATTTGAGAAGGAGTGATTTTATTGGAAGAAGAAGCACTTCAAGATAAATGGCCTGATTTAGGAACATATTGTTGGGGATGTGGGAGAAATAATGACCAAGGATTAAAGATAAAGAGCTATTGGGAAGGTGATGAGTGTGTTTGTACTTGGAAACCAAAGAGATATCATTGTGCATATCCGGGTAGGGGATGTGGGGGAATAATTGCTACTATTCTTGATTGTCACTGTCTTAATACTGCCGCTTCGGCAGCTCACAAAGCAGAAGGTCGAGAGGTAGGTACAGAACCCCCAATTGTATACGCAACGGGTTCTTTATTCGTGAAATTTTTAAAACCAACACCATTGAATAAACCTTGGGTTTTTCGAGCACGAGTTAAGGAAATGTTAGAACGAAAAATAACTGTATCTTGCTCGCTTTTCGTCAAAGAAAAAGAATTTGTAACTGGAGAAATAGTAGCTATACGAATAAAATTATAATTAAAACAATATCTATTCAACTTTTTTTTATTTTCTTTCTATTTTAAAATAAAGAACGCTGCCAGTTATATTATTATCTATATAAGTCTGAAATTCAAGTGAGAGTTTTTTAAAAACCGCAGGATTTACTTGTTTAATTTTCATTAGAAAGAAAATAAGTTTTTCCGGTTTAAATGATTTTTTCAAAAATTAATATTTTACGACAAAAAGGTCAATTCTTATATAATACTTTAACTTATTGAAATTTGATTTCTTTTTTTCAGAAAAAGAAATTCCAATGAAAAATATAATAATAAAAAAGGTTAAAAGAATGACCGAAATTAATAAACTTACCAAAATTTCGCTTGTGGTATTGGGTATTGTTACTTTTATCTTTGGGATTCTTCTTACATTTCTACTTGATATTTTCTTAACTCCTATGACCGGTTGGACAAATCCCTTGCATCCAAGAATGTTTGGGGTAGTATGTTTTATGTATAGCATTTTCACAGTTATAGCTCTTCGCCAAAAGGAATGGGAAAAGATTCAATTGATATATGCATTTATGTTTGGTTCTTATCTATTGGTAATACCCACTGAACTTATAGTAGTAGCTTTAGTTTTTCCAACACTTTCTGCTGCAGCTATTTCTGAGGTTATCCTGGACAATATAATCATGTTCTCACTTTTGACTCTAGGTATTATCTCTTATATCAAACAGAGAGGATAAAAGCAATAATTAAAAATATTATTAATTAATTTTTTATTCTTTTTTTTTTCAAAGCAGTAACTATCACTTAAATAAAACTCCGTGAAAATATTATGTCGAACGGAATACTACAATTTCTTTTAAATTTTGTGTCAACGGATTTAGATTTGTTATTCAAAATTGCTTGGATTGAAAGATTAAAGAGTTAAAGTTTAATTTTCTTAAGTTTAAAAAATAAAAAAAAAAGTAAATTGATTAAGTATTTTCTTTTGACGATTCTTTTTGGACGAAGCTTAAGATAAATATTCCTATTGCCATTATAATGCCTACAGATATCATCGCCCAACCGTATGCCGCTTTGCCTATTACATCGTAAGTTAACATAACTGTGCCCCAAATAAATGGGCCGATTGCTGAAGAGAGTTTTCCGCTTAATTTAGAAAAACCAAAAAATTCTCCGAACTTTTCTTTAGGAGCAAGTTCTATTACCATGATTCGTTGTGCTACCCATGTTCCTCCTAAAGCTGGTCCCGCTACCACTCCCATTAAAATACTAAATATAAAAGGGATATTAGCACCAATTTCGATGGATGGTGTTGAAAATACTAATACAACTCCAATTATTAATGCAAGACACCATAAAGCCCCTACGAGGTAAAAAGTTTTCTTTGCTCCGTATTTTTCACCAAACTTTCCGATAAAGTAAGTAAAGATAACTGCCGAAAATGTGGCAATTATTATAAAAAGTATAGCAAATGTTGTTGAAGAAGTTCCCCCGGTTCCAATGATTAACCCATCAGTAACAAGCGGAGTCATATATAGAACTATAACGTTAGCAATGTCAGCAACAAAGAAATAACCTATAATAAAGATAAACATTGATTTATGTTTTCTAATATCTTTAAATGTACTACGTAACTGCTTAAAAGTATTACCGACTAACTTCCCTACTGGAGGTCTCTTACCTTTTTTCTGCTTTTCACGAACGTAAAGAAATGGTAAAGCAAAAACTAAAAATAGAATCATGGGTAGAACAAATGTAAACCAATTACCTGTATAACCATATACTAAAGGTCCTTGTGTAGGATCAGAATTCATATCGTTCAATAAGAGAATTAAAGGCATCATGATAAAGAGAGAAATAATCGTTCCAAAGTAGCCCCAAGCAATTCCAAATCCCGCAACCTTTCCAAGATCTTCCCTTTTAGCAATAAATGGAAGCATTGCATCATAGAACATTAAACTAAATTGATAAGCGACATTTGCAATGATAAAAAACAAGAAAACTAATGTAAGATTATGGGAAAGTCCAAGTAGACCGGCAAAGAGAATGATAATCCCTGTTAAGCTTATAACAAATGGTTTACGCTTTCCTACATTATCACTTAGTGCTCCTAATATAGGTATACAAATAGCTACTCCTACCTGCATGACTAACGCAACTACGCCATAGAGAAAGCTAACACTACCATAAGACATTCCATATTCGACTTGGCCTATCACCAGCACATAACGATTAATTATTAGACTAACAATTACCATAGAATAAATCGTATTTGCTAAATCGTACATAGCCCAAAAAAAAATGTTACGCTTAGATGTTGTAGTTTCTACTTCAATTTCTTCGTTATTTATATTTAACGCCATTTTAATCATTTTTATTTAGATAATTTTAATTGATAGATTCTATAATCCATTTTCTTATAAATCTTGTGTCAACGGATTCAGTTTCTTCAAAATTGTCAAAAAATAAAAGGTAGAAATTTAAATTCTCTTTTTTCTATAGAGGTTTAGCTAATATTGCTTTTACTCTAAGATTCTTAAAGTCACTTGTTGGAGCGGGTTTAATTAGGCAAACAGTATCTGCACCTTCACCAGTACCACCAACTGCGATTATGTCTCTATCAAGGTCGGGGATTAGTCCTGCATCGCAGATTGTAGCTGATATCTCAATACAAACTTTAACTCCCTGACTAAATTGGTATCCTAACATCTTAGCTAATAAATCAACAAATTGCCAAGCCTCTTTTTTCAATCTTATTCCTCTTTCAATGCCACTCATTGAATGTGTCCCAATATGAAAATTCAAGCCAAGTTCCTTAAGGCTATTCAATTTTTCCTCAGGGAATTCTTGTCTTGTTGTACTGTTTACAAAGTAGTAGGCATGGGTCACAATCATTATGTTATAATCCTTTGGGTTAAAAATTTCGACAGCCTTTTCTGCGGATGTTCCTGTGGTGCTGGCGATGACGATATCCTTTATGCCAAATTGATCTGCATATTTTTTTGCTATTTCCAAAGCCTTCTGTGTATTTTGAGGTCCTCCTTTTTCAAAATATGTTACTTCTAAATTTAAATCTGCCATTTTTTAAGTAAACTCCTTTATTTATTTAGCTTATAGAAACAATTATGTTTTATATAAAAAAAAGAAAAATGTATAATAAAAATAGTTATTTAATTTTTTTAGCTTCTTCAATCCAATCTTCGATCATACTTAAAGTTGGAGGTTTTCTAAAAATATCAGGTTTCTCTTTATCTAATTTCGTTATGCGATCTAGAGTATTATTCGGATTCCGTTGAGCTAATTCTTTAACTGAATCAATTCCAATCTCATTAATTACCTCTGCGTATTCTGGACCTATGCCATTAATTCTCATTAAATCAGCGTGTTCTGCCCATTTATCTAGTAATTTTTCTGAAATCTTTGTTTTCTCTGCTAATTTTTTAATTCCATCTCTGTCTAAGCCTATTAAACTCTCAACATCGAGAAATCCTGCTGTTTCCATAGTTTTACCATATTTTTTACCGATTCCCTCGATCTCAATAATCGGGGTTTCCTTAGGAGTTGTCTTAGTTTTCTTCACGTTATTCAGTTCTTTTGCCTTGTTAATCCAATCCTCAATTTCTTCAATTCTTGGTATTTTTCTAATAACATCAGGTTGCTCCTTGTCAAACTTAACAAGACTATCTAATGTATTCTTAGGATTTCGATAGGCAAGCTCTCGTGAAGAATCAATACCAATTCTGTTTAAAACTTCTGAATATTCAGGTCCAACACCTTTAATTACCATTAATTCTGCTTGATCTTGCCATTTTTCGAGTAACTTTAAAGAAATACTAGTTGTTTTAGCAAGTTCTTTAATTTCGCTCCATTTTAACGGTATTAGGTCTTCTACATTTGTAATAGTAGCTTTTCCTAGTGTCTTTGCATATTTTTCCCCAACGCCTTCAATATCAATAATTTTCATAGTTTTTCTTCTCTTTTTCTTAAATTAGTTTTTTAATATATGTAATATAAATATAAATTCCATGTTTTAAAATATTTATTTCATTTTTCATAATAACAGCATTTGATATTGATTGTTTGTAGGCTTTAACCAAATTAATTCTAAATAACCTTAGATGTAAGATACGATATAATTGAATATCAATAGAAGAGAGTTTCAGAATTTACCATTTAAGAGCTCCTTTTTAACTTTAAATAGGCATAATTTTAAATAAAATATAATGTAATCAAATTCAATTAAAATTTAATTAGAATTTAGGTTTCAAAAATGAGTGAAGAAAAATTATCTTTTAAAAAAAAAGCCTTATTTGCCACGAGTAGCTTTCCTGATCAATTGACATATCAAGCATTTACAATATATGTTTTTACTTTTTATTTTGCTGTTGTAGGTCTAAGTATGTTTGAAATCTGGATTGGATTTATTCTATGGGGTTTGTGGAATATGTTTAATGATCCCCTCTTAGGTGCATTGAGTGAAAGAACCAAACAAAAAGGTAAGTTAGGAAAACGGAAATTCTATTTAATTATCTCTTTTCTCCCATTATCTTTAATGATGGTGCTATTATTTACAGTTCCTGCAAATTTTGAGTTTATATACTTTATTCTTATAATTTTTGCGTTTGAACTCTTTTATACAATGTTTTCGGTTAACACTAATGCAGTATTTCCTGAAATGTTTCCAACCGAAAAAGATAGAGCCGCAATTAATGTGTTCTTAAAGAGTTTTACAATGATTGCTGTAATTATTGCTTCTCTTGTTCCTACATTTGTAATATCTCCTTTAGTTCCGACACTTGATGAACTTGATCCCGGATACCCTGCACAAGTCGCTAGTATTAAATCAATGTATATTATGGCAGGTATAATTTTGTTTGTGATTGTTCTAATTATGGCAATTTTGTTTGTGTTCTTTTCTGTTCAAGAGAAAGACGAAGATACAACTATGTTTGAAAAACGACCATCTTTTATTCAATCCTTGAAAACAACTTTTTCAAATAGAACTTTTATAAAATTTACTTTGGGAAACATGCTTATTTGGTATTGCTTTAATGTTTTATTAACTGTATTCCCTTTATTTGCAGTTTATATTCTTGGACATGTCGAAGGATCTCTTATGGTAGGCGTTACATTAATGATAGCTTTACTTTCTGCTGCAATATTTATGCCAATACAGAGTAAGATTAGATCTAAAGTTGGAACTCGAAAAGGATTGATGAGGGGCTTAGGAATCTGGATAATAACATTATTCCCATTAATTCTCTTATCAAATAATGAAGTAAGTCGATTATTATCAATGGTTATATTTTTTACCATTGGTTTTGGTCTATCATCAGCATTATTTTTTATTGATTTAATTCATGCAGATATTATAGAGGAGGATGCCCTTAAATTTGGTGTAAAGAGAGCAGCGAGTTATTACGGTGTTAATGCATTTATCCACCGGTTTTCAACGATTCTTGGCATTACAACTATAGCTATTATATTTAGCGGAACTGGTTGGAGTGAATATATACCTAATATTACTGATCCATCCTTACTCTTTTTGAGGGACATTGGCTTGAAAGCATTAATTTTTGTGTTTCCCTCAATAGCGCTTGTAGGAGCGATTCTTTTCTTTAAATTTTATGGTTTACATGGCGATAGACTTGAGAAAATGAGAGAAGAGTTACAAAAACATCCAGAATTAAAATAATTATTCTACTTTTTCTTTTTTTTTTTATTAATACTCTGCTTGGTGCCCACAGTTGGTACAAAATCTTTCATGACCTTTCTTCATTTCACCACAGTTAGAACAAAATTGGGCAATGGATTTCGGTGTCACTTCAGTATAACTTGATTTTGGTTTCGGTTCTAACACAGGATCAATTAAGGGAGAGTAGCATTTGGCAATTTTTCTACATCGAATCAAGGAATAAAGACTAAGTACAAATACTCCACAAAATACAAACATATAAGGAAGCATGCTAAAAATCATCATCATCAAATAATTGTTATCTGGAGGATAATAATAACGATCGAAATATATGAAATTCATTATTATAGGGTACAACATCGATGTAAACAAAAATACTGAAATGAAAAGTCCTGCAATTGATAATATAAATATGGATACAGATTGCTTCTGTGTTAAGTTAAATCCAAACCAAGTCATTTTTTTTCTACTCATCAAATTCACTCTCAATAGTGCTATATATTGTGATCTAACTTCAGTTAATAAATGTTAGTACGAGATTATTGTAATGTCCAGAAAATAAGTCACGTTGAATTACTTCAACGGTTTTTATATTATTCCTAAAATTTGTTTAGCTTCATCGACAGTTGCTACTTCTCTTCCGATTTCTTTAGCTATTCTAACCATTCGTTTGACCAATTGTGCGTTATTCTGAGCTAACTCGCCTTTTCCGTAATAAATAGTATCTTCTAAACCAGTTCGTACGTTTCCTCCCATACACATAGCCATTACTGTTGTGCGTAAATTAAATTTACCAACAGTAACAACTTGCCATGTTGAACCTTCTGGTAGTTGATCAATCATGTGTAACAAATTAGCGGGATTAGCCTCAGCACCTCCTTTAATTCCTAAAACTAAGCTAAAATGTAAAGGAGGGTTTAACAATCCTGTTTTGACAAATTCTAAAACATTGGTAATGTGACTTGAATCATAAACTTCGATTTCTATACCAAAACCTTTTTTATTGCATCGTTTAATGTATTTACGATTGAAATCTTGCGGGTTCTTGAACAAAGATCCTCCATAAGGCGTTCTAAATTCAAATGATCCGGCGTTAATGGTGTGCATCTCAGGTTCAGGATCTATATTGAGAAGGTTTAATCGTTCTTCTAAAGAAGGCTGGACAATTTCGGTCGTAACTCTTTTTTTCCCAGACTTTGTAGTGAATTTATGTTCAATGACTTGCGCACCGATTCCATTTCCTATTTGTCTTATCATTGGACAATTTTCCCCAATTTGTTTGACCGTTTTACCGTAATAGTTTAAATCAGGTGTATTTTGACCGTCATCTCCACGAACATGGATATGAACAATAGAAGCTCCCGCTTCGTAACACTCTAAAGCGTCCTGCGCTTGTTCTTCAGCAGTTAATGGTAAAGATGGATTAGCCCATTTACCGTGAATTCCACCTGTAATTGCAGCAGTAATTATAACTTTTTTGTCTGTTAATAGATTAGGTTTCATTTATCCTCAACAATTATAATAATTCTATATGTTATTAAAACAAGTTAGATAATTATTTAATTATTTTAAATATTTTAAATACCAACTAAACAAGACTGAAAATAAACGAGCATGACTGATGTAAATGTGATTTTTTTACTATCAATCTCGATTGTCGCTATTGGTTATTTAGTTAAAAAATTAAATGTTTTAAAAGAAACTGATGGAGACACAATTGCCAAAATTATCTTTAATGTCACTCTTCCAGCTGTAATTCTTAAATTTACTACAACAATCCAGTTTGAAATATCGTTGGTTCTATTACCTTTAATCAATATAGGATTTGGCTTTATTATGGCATTTCTTGCAATATTGATTTTTCGAAAACATCCTCCCCATATAAAAGGAGCTATGATTATGACAATGATAGGGTTTAATGTTGCGAATTTTTTTTTCCCTTTAGTAGAAGGTATTTGGGGTCAACCTGGCATGCAGTATATAGCTCTCGTTGACGCAGGAAACGCTTTTACGATATTTATATTATGCTATATTTTGTCAACTATTTATTCTCCAAAAAACCAAGAAAATGTTGTAAAGATTAATGTTAAATACATTTTAAATCGAATAATTAGATCTGCTCCTATATTAAGCTATATCGTTGCGCTAATTATTAATTTCTCGGGAATTGTAATTCCAAGTTTTTTCTCTGAACTAATAGATGTATTAGCAAGGGCGAATACAGCTTTAGCGTTGTTATTGTTAGGCGTTTTTCTTCACTTTAAATTTGGAAAAAAGGAATGGATATCAATAATCAAGGTTTTGGTATTAAGATATAGCGTGGGCCTTCTCGTAGGGTTAACCTTGTTTTTCTTGTTACCACCAAGCATTTTCAACCACCTCTTCCGAATAATTATTTGTCTCTCCTTGATCCTTCCGGTAGGTCTTGCTCTTATACCCTTTTCTGTGGAAAATGGTTACGATCAAAAACTAGTCACGATGGTTGTAAATCTTACAATCATCATTAGTTTTGGTCTTATCTGGTTTTTAATTTTAATTTTAAATGGATAAAATAAAAAAAGAGTTATTTCTTTCTTCTCCAGGTGTAAAATCCCTTTCCTGTTTTTAAACCGAGATTACCATTTTCTACCATCTCTTTAAGCGCATCTGGTGGTTTATCGCGAGGGTCCCCGCTTTCTTCGTAATAAGACATTTGTACAGCATATACCACATCTAATCCAATCCCATCCATTAGGACAAAAGGACCCATTTTCATTCCTGTAAAAATTTTCCATGCCGTGTCAATGGTTTCTATATCAGCATATCCCATATTCCACATATTTAAACATTCTTTTCTCGCAGTATGCCATATTCTATTAAAAACAAATCCAATACATTCTTTTTTAACCACTAAGGGTTCACATTGGATGTCTTTTATCCACTGCTTCCCTTTTTCAAAAGTTTCTTCGCTTGTTTCAGAGCCACGCATAATGTCTACCATTGGGCGCGTAGGAATCGGTGGATAAAAGTGCAAATTTAAAACTTTATCTTTTCTTTTTACAGCAGATTCAATCTTTGATACGGGATAAGAAGAACTATTTGTTCCTATTATTGTGTGAGCGGGGGCAATGTTATCTATCAGTGAAAATATTTTCTTTTTTAACTCCAGATTTTCTGGAACTGCTTCAATCACAAGATCAACATCCTCCAACGCTTTATCTAAATCGGAATAGTATGAGACATCTTGGATTGCATCCATTCGATTTTTTCGTTTTAAAACACCTGTTACATATTTTTTGGCGTCTTCCATAACTCTCGGATCAATATCATAAACATTTACAATAAAATCATGCAAAGCTGTTTGAGCAGCTATCTGTTTTCCGGTAAAGCCAGCTCCAACAATTCCAACTTTTTTAATTTCCTTTCCCATACTAAATCACACTAATCAATTACTTTATTTTATTGATGAGAATTTGGGGAAGAACCTAAAAAGCCATGAATGAAAACTAAATTCTTTCCCTTGCCTTTTTCTAAATAATGTATCTTATAGCCTATATCAAGTTCTACAAACGGCATAATTATCGTATTAGTTGCTTCATTATTTATAATTTTCCACTCGAACCCTTTCAATATGAGACTTTTTTTAAGATTACACACATTTTATATAACATATCTACAAAATGTTATAGAAGTAAAAGCAAAGATTAAGATTATTTTTCATACATAAGGAGTTGAAAACGATTTTTAAAAGCATAAAAAATGCCGTTAAAGTAGTCTCTGATGCAGCAAATAAAACCCCTATAATGACAAGTAGGACCTTAGATTCTATAACGCGTGCTAAAAGAGTAGTAATTAAGTGTGAAAACTTCCAACGAACGGGTTCTTTTAAGTTTAGGGGTGCTTGGAACTCTATTTGCCACCTATCCTTAAAAGAAAGCGAGAACGGAATTATCACCCATTCTTCAGGAAATTTTGCTCAAGCAGTAGCGTTAGTAGCTAAAATTTTGCATATGAAAGCAACTATAGTAATGCCTAATAACGCGACACCTTCGAAAATCCATGCTACGCAAGGTTATGGAGCAGAGGTTGTTTTATGCGGCAATAATCCTGGTGATCGAGAAAAAATGGCAGAGGAATTAGTTCAAAAATACGGGTATAAACTGGTTCACCCCTTCGATGATTATCGCGTAATTTTTGGAGCTGGAACAACTGCATTTGAATTAATCAGTGCTGTAAATAAACTCGATTTATTGCTAGTTCCTGTTGGTGGGGGAGGATTGATTAGTGGATGTTCAGTTGCAGCAAAAGGATTGAATCCTCGAATTAAAGTCGTAGGTGTGGAGCCTAAGAATGCTGATGACGCCTATCGCTCGTTTCAACTAGGGGAAAGGGTACCTATAGAAAATCCTAATACAATTGCTGATGGTTTAAGAACTTCAGTAGGAGAAAAAACATTTCCTATAATTAAGGAATTTGTAGATGGTATAATAACAGTTACAGAAGAACAAATAATTGATGCTATGAAGTTCTA
>JAUWZR010000180.1 GCA_030615235.1 Promethearchaeota archaeon | reverse complement strand
AACATCAGATATTCCTTTTTCTGCTAAAATTAAAGTAATTTCTCCTAAATCAGGATGCAAGTTATAAGCTTTCTCTATAGAGTCCCTATTTTCTTTCACTCCTGTAAATCCTAATGCTAAACCATCTATGATTGTCATCGTAGAAACACCAACTCTAAGAGTTGATGTAATTATACGCAATAAGTATTTAGTTTCTAAGGGAGAAGTTTTTCTCATTAAACCTCGTAAAATCCCAAGTTTTGTGTCATGTGAACCTGCCCCTTCACAAAGTGCTATTTTTTGCAATGCATTATATAATTCTAAAATTTCTAGTGATGAATCAGTTTCACTCAAATTATCCTTAAAATCAAACAAAGATCTTTGTTTTTTCTTTTTGGCGAGTATTAACTCTGCGGTTGTTCCAATATCTCCCTTTTTTATTAGAATTTCCTTTACTTTTTTTTTTTCAATGCCAGAATGTAAAGTTAAGGCCTCAATTATCATTTTTTCCGCAATTCCAATTTTTGGAAATTGCTTAATGTTTGAAACTAATTGTCCTTGCAACAAATAAACGATCTTATCAAGATCTTTGAAATTATTACTATTTTTTATGTTTTCAAAAAATAAAGATAGTTTATCAATCATTTCAAGCCTTTTCGTAGTAGACTCGAGTTCTGAAAAAAGCATTGCTAAAGCTTCAAATCTCATAATATAACTCTATTATTTTATATAAAATTAAGATTGTGTCAATTTCGAAATTCTTATTATGTAAGAAAACGGCTTAAAATTTAAACTCCAATATTAAAAAAAAATAGGAAAAAAATCTATAATAATTTTGAAAGTTCTACAAATTTTTTCTGTATTTCCGTTTTAACTTTGGTAGAAATTCCAGAGAAAGAATCTGAAGAAAATTTTATCTTTCCTTCATAAATAGAAAACTCACATACTTTTCCATCCATATGTTCGACAGAATAACTGCCGTTCTCCTTTTTTGAAATCCAAATATCATCATAGTGATCTAAAACGCCAATCATAACAAATCCTATTTTAGCTTGTATTGAAAGGTTTAATTTAGGCTTTGGTGTAGTACCATGCTCTAAGGTAGATGTTGGAGTATCCACAATTGTTTGGTTTCTAATAGGGGCAGTCATTTTAGGAAGATCAGGCTCAGTGTCATATTCCGAAGCTCTTTTCATTATTTCTTTTACTGGTGCTGGTTGGGTTTTAATCGCTACGGGCTCTGGCCTATTTATTGATTTAATTACCGGCTCAGGTATTGGTGCTTCCGTTGAAACAGGTTTAGATGCTGGCTTAATTGCTGAGGGGAATTCTCCATCTAAATCAAAAGTAACTGTATAGTCATCCAAGTGTTTGAAACTTCTATTAAGGAGAGTTTGTAATTCATCGTTTAATTCATCGTTTTCTGGGACTCTACCGATCTTTCTTTGATCGACTTCTTTTAAATCCTTTATATCTCTCCCCACAATGCTTTTTCCAACAGAAAAACCGTGCCCTTTTAGTGATTCTGCTTGTCGAAGGGCAGTTCGTCTAGAAACTAAACCTTGTTTAGCTCCATACCACAAAAAGACTGAAGAAGATCCTTCATCTAAAATGATAATGTTACTTTCTGGTGTTAAATGGTCTTTTGACCACTTAATTGGTTCACTTACTCCCCCTTCCAAGACTTGGAACATTATAGCGAAATCCATCTTAAATCATACTTCTCTAAATAATATTATAAAATTAATAGGTTTCATACATTTAAAAATTGAGTTTTTTATCTTTTTTTTAACGCTTGAAAAAACTTAAGATAAAGACAAAAAATAAATGTAAGCGATATGTTACTTAAAACATGGAAATAGAAAAATTGTTTAGAGAAAACCTAACTAAGTACAAAGCTTTTGAATTGGGTGAACAACCCGAAGGAGAAGATTGGGTAAAATTGAATATTAATGAAAATGCATACCCCCCAATAGAAGAAATACTATTGGATATAAATTCAGCACTAAAAGACAAAAATTTCCTAAGGAAATACCCTGATTCAAGTGCTCTTGAGGTTCGTAAAGCGATTCTCAACCAACTATTAAGAGATAAAGGGACATTAACTAATAGAAACACCGTTTTCATAGGAAATGGTTCAGCCGATGTTTTAGATGTAATTTTCAAAGTGTTTGTGAATCCTGGAGATGAAGTTGTCATATTTTACCCTACTTTCAACTTATATAATGTTTTAGCTAATCTATATAACGCTAAAATAAATGAGATAAAATTAAACGAAGACTTTAGTATACCAGAAAGTGTTTATGACCAAAAAGGGAAACTATTGTTTATTAATTCTCCAAACGATCCTAATGGGAAATCATATGATAACGATACAATCCTGAAAATATGTTACAATTTTCCTGGAATTGTTGTCGTAGATGAATCCTACGCCGATTTTTCTGATTATACATGTCTGCCATTATTGAAAGATGTCAAAAACTTAATTGTTTGCCGAAGTTTCTCAAAAACATTTTCTCTTGCTTCGCTGAGAATTGGTTACGCGTTAGCTGATGCTGAAATAATTAAAGAGATGAATAGGGTTAAATTACCATTTAATACTAATCAAATTGCGCAAATTGCCGCACTTTCTTGTATTAAACACAAGAATAAAGTTTATGAACAGAATAAAAAAATATTAGCTGAGAGAAATAGGTTATCAGAAAATTTGAATAATTATGCTGGAATTAGCGTGTTACCATCAGACGCAAATTTTATATTCGTTAAATTTGATGACAAATCTAAAACACTAAAATTTCTTTGGGATTTAAAAGATCTCAAATTTTTAATAAGGCATTTCAGTAAACCTGGTCTTTACAATTATATTAGAATCACTGTTGGAACAGAAGAAGAAAATACTAAATTTCTAAAAGCTTTTGCATCTATTGCTAAGAAATATTTATAATTTTTCTATGTATTTGCAAAATTTTTTATTTATATCTTGCAATATTTATTTATTAGATTTAATAATCCATAAACTATTAAAATTTTTCTCGAGTTGGTATTAAATTTCAAATCCTATTTTTAATCCTAAGGGCGATCGTATTGAGTGTGAATATTGCAACTATAAACTTGTAAAGCCCTATCCAAAAGACCAACTTTGTCCTAGATGTGGAAGATTCTTAGCTAATATCTTCGAATATGGAAATTCAACGGATAAGGAATTAAAAAAGCCCGCTCCTCAAGATTTCGTACCTAAAAAGAAAACAGTTGCAAAAAAATTACCAGGTGTGAGAAAAAAAGCAAGGGATAAGGATATTTCATTGGACCAAGGTATTATTAGTTTAAAGGGAGATAATGAATATCTAAAGTTTTGCGGAATAACAACAACAGATAGGATTCAGCTATTTGCCAGCAATAAGAAGTGGCTCTATTTATTGGAATTGACAAATAACTTAGATTTCATAGCTACTAGTATTTTAGGAGGAGATCTCGACAAAATGCTTCTTAAGTCTGAAAATGGCGAAGAGGAAAAATGCCAGTTCTTTGAGAAGAATAAGATTATTTACACTATCTATGGCAAGTTCCCCGATAAAAAAGGAAAATGGGTTCTTGAGCAAATGGCTAAACATTTTTCAGATGTTATACGAGATAAAGATGTTAATAGCTTAAGTAAATTTGAGAAGTATAATATAGAAATAAAGTTTAAAGGCAATTTACTGTTCATATTAAACGAATATTTACAGTTACAAGATGTGTTTTCAGATCAAGAAATCCCTTATGTGGAGGATTGGTTACGATTAGATTATGTTGGATTATCATCAATGTCTATTGGTGTCATTTCCCTCTTGCTTGATGATGAAGATAGACTGAATGTAAAAGTTCCCGGTGAATTTGAAGACCCAGCGGAAGAAATTGAAATGAAAGAATCACTACTTACTGCAAAAATAGAGGCAATTGCGGCAAACACCTTAGGAAACACCGGTGCTTACCCTCGATGGATAGCAGTAAAATTAGGTTTTCAGAATTATCGATTTTTAACATTTAAAAAATATAGAAATGATTATTTCCTTTCATGCTTGAGCGAAGGAAATTTGCAGAAAATTGAAATATTAGAAGCTCAAATAGACCCAATACTGGTTAACAGTATAGATACACCATTTTCAGGTAATTTGAGACCTTTTAATAAATTAAAATCCCAAATTAAAGATTTTATAAGAAATGTAATAGCACGTAAATTTACTTAACTATTTCATTTTTGAATTTAGAATTATTAATTCATCTAAATATAAAGTTAATTATTTTGAATTAAACTTATCATGGATATAAAACCTCAAACCATACTAGAAGATTATAACAACAAACGCATAGATAAATCTACAGCAACAAAACTGTTAACCTCCATAATTGAGAAATATAATGAAGAAAAACTTAGATTGGGCGCCATTACTATTCTTAATACATTAAAAATTAAAACAAAATCATTATTTGAGTTTTTTGAAAACTTACTTCTTTCAGACTCAAATGAAGTTATAAGAAATGCAGCAGCAAAGTATATCAGCACTAATTTTCTTGAAATCAGTCTTCCTGTATTTCAATGGGTTATCCAACACGAAACTTCCTATTATTGCTCAATAACCATAGTAAATTCACTAGTTAAGATAAACACAAGCGAGTCGAAGTCTATTTTATTCACACAAATAAAAAAGATTAGAGATATAAAATCTCTTAATGTTGATAAAGGTTATGGGAATAAAAAATATCGTAAAGCGTTAAAATCGTATTTCAAGAGGAACCCAATTAACAAATTATCTCACAAACAACTTGCAGCAATTCTCATCAATTTTTTAACAATTCAAAACTTAACTGAAGAAATCCATAATGTGTATTTCGAATTAGATGAAAAACGATTATTGATTGAAAAATTAGACCTATCCGATTATCTTAAATTTGAAGTAAAAGGAACACCGTGGGGTTGGAAAAATAACATTCGTAGACTTTCTCAAATAACAGGATTAAGCAATTTAAAGCATTTAAAAACATTAGACCTTTCAAATAATCAAATTGGAGATTTGAAAGGAATAACTGAACTAAAGAATCTAACACGTTTAGTTTTACCTAATAATCAAATAAGTGCCCTAAAAAATCTAGAGTATATTAATCAGCTTTCAAATCTTCAGTTTATAGATCTTTGTGGGAATGATATAAGTAAAAATGTTAAAAATGAAGATTTTAACTCAAATTGTAGAGTTCTGTTGAATAGATATGTCCAATAAATCGCTTTGAGGATAAA
>JAUWZR010000054.1 GCA_030615235.1 Promethearchaeota archaeon | reverse complement strand
TTTTTCGTATCAACCATAGATATCACACAATTTAATGAATAATAACCGATATAAAAATTAGTATCCATTGTAATAAAACTCTTCCTATTAATTGAAATAGGGATTTACCTCAAATATTAAATAAAATATCATTTTTTCTTTTTAACGAGAAAGAAACTGAATGTATGATTCCCAATTATAAGAAGTTAGAATTTTAACGTTTGGAAATCGAAAGAAATTTATATTCAACACTTTCATTATCTCTTTAGAAAAATACTAATTATGAATAAATATTACATCTTTAGGTGATAGAGATAGAGTATTATAGGGAAGAAGTTAGAGAAAAATACAAAGAACTATTTGAACACTCGTTAGATTTAATTTACGTAAACGATTTGAATGGCAATTTCCTTGATGCTAGTGATTTAACATTAATTGCTCTTGGTATAGATAGAGAAGATATCCCTAATATTTCGTTTATTGATTTACTGGACAGAGATAATTTGATCAAAGCGTATAAAGTAACGAAGGAAATAAGAAAAACAGGAAAACAATCTGCCCAGAGCGAATATAAACTTAAAACTAAAATGGGTGATTACATTTACGTAGAAACTTATGGGATCCCTCTTAAGAAAGATGGTGAGATATATGCCATACTAGGGGTAGCTAAAAATATAACGGAACGTAAAAAAGCAGAAAAAAAATTAAAGGAATCAGCAGATATGTTCAAGGCATTGTATAAAGAAGGATCGATACCTGCGTATACTTGGAAAAATGTGGACGGTGATTTTGTTTTAATTAATTACAACAACGCTGCGGTAAAAATGACACAAGGAAGCGTAGAAAACTTTTTAGGAAATAAATCTTCTGAGATGTATAAAGATCGCGTAGACATTATAAATGATTTACATTTATGTTTGAATGATAAAATTCATGTTAGGCGAGAAATGAATTATCGATTTCAATTCTCTAATGAAGAAAAATATCTCCTTGTAAATTATAGTTATGTCGATCCAGATTTAATAGTTGTGCGTACCGAAGACATAACAGAAAGAAAGAAAGCAGAAGAACGGTTAAAAGAATCCGAGCTTAAATATCGTAACATGATTAATAATCTTGATGTTGGTTTTTATCAAGTTACTCTCGATGGGATAATACTAAATCATAATCCCGCACATAATAAGATTTTAGAGTACGACCCTTCAGAGAGTTTAATCGGTAAAAAAGTGACAGATTTCTGGCAATTTCCCGAAGATCGAGAGCAATATTTAGAACAGATATTAAGAGATAATTATACTAAGAATTTCGTATGCCCGTCTTTGACAAAAAACGGTAAGAAAGTTGTTGTTCAATTAAACTCTCATTTAATGTTAGATAAAAAAGGAAATCCGTATGGAATTGAAGGAACCTTTATCGATATCACAGAGAAATACAAATTAGAAGAAAAATTAAGAGAATCAGAAAGAATATATCATAATCTTTATGATAACACGCCATTTTCGGTAGTACTAATCAACACTCAAGGAGTTGTTGTAGACATGAACCCAAAAGCAGAAGAAATGTTAGGATACGATAGAAATGAACTAGTAGGTAAAAAATTTATGAATCTTTCTATAATACATCAAGATTATCTACCAAATCTTCTCACACTTTTTAGAAAGTTCGTTAAAGGCGAAAAATTACATCGAATGGATGTGAAAATAAATAGAAAAGATGGTGTGGTGTTTTGGGCAAATTTACAAGCAGCTTTAACAAAAATTGAAGATAAAACTTACGTTCAAGCCTTGTTTACGGATGTAACAGCAAAAAAGGAGGTTGAAATCCTCATAGAAAAAGAAGTGAAAAAATTAAAAGAACTTGACCAAATCAGGAAAAATTTGATTTCGAGAGTGTCCCACGAACTAAAAACACCTCTCGTTTCTGTAAGTGGAGGATGTGAACTTCTTTTAACAATTTATGGAGAGCAATTCAGTAAAGAAGAATTAGAAATAATTGGGCTAATAGAGAAAGGAGGAAAAAGACTAAAATATTTAGTTGACAACTTAATTGATATCTCCAGAATAGACTATGAGAAATTTAAAAGTTTAAAAGAACCAAACGATCTTAGCGCCATAATTCGGGAAATATCTAAAGAATTAAATTATTCGATTAAGGATAGAAAAATAAATTTAATGCTTTTATTACCAGAATCGTTCCAGGTTAATTTAGATTGCGTTAGGATTGAGCAGGTGATTATGAATCTTTTATCTAACGCTATCAAAAATACACCCCCTAATGGGGAGATTGTAATCAAGTTGATAAAGAAAGAAAATTTTGCTGAATTTTCGATACATGATACAGGTATCGGTATATCACCAAAGGAAATGGATATGTTATTTACGAGATTTGGCAAATTAGAGCGATATGGAGAAGGGTACGAATATATTGATATCCAAGGCACGGGTTTGGGATTATATATTTCAAAAGAAATTGTTGATTCTCACGAGGGAGAAATAAGAGCTGAATCCAAGGGAAGAAAGAAAGGTAGCACATTCATTGTAAGACTACCAATTACATGATTTATCTACAAAAAAAGATTTACAAAAGTTTTGCCATCTTAAAACCTTGTTCAATCAGATCAAAGTTTAGGTTTCCTAAATGTTCTCCCATTCTGTTTAATACTACATCTTTAAGGTTCTTCAATTGTAGTTCTGGTAATGCTTTTGATAGTAAGCCTAAAATAGGGGTATTGATAATGGGGTTTCCATCGATAGTTAGGTTCTTTTCAAGGGCTAAATTACTAATATTAGCTACAATAACCCTTATATTGCTACTGAGGTTAAATTTCTCAACAAAATGTTCGGGATTTTTATCAGAATTAACGATGAAAATGCCACGATCTTCGAGGGAACTAACATCTTCTTGAGTTAAGACACTCTCATCAAAGACTATAAGTATATCTGGATTTTCAATTTGTGCTCTATCATATACTTTTTCATATCTAGATAACTTAACATACGCTTGAACTGGAGCTCCTCTTCTCTCAGCTCCAAAAGAGGGATATGCATGGACATCAATGAAATTTCCACTTAAATAGGCAGCTTCCGCTATGATTTCACATGCTGTTACTATACCCATACCTCCTCTACCAACTAGTACAATTTTAATCAATTCTAAATTGCTCATCTTTAAAACCTAATATAATTACACGGTATTGCTTCGTGAGAATCTTATTACTTAAAGAGTTAATTCAAAAATTAAAAACTTTTGTAATTTACAGCTTAAGGGCTTCACGATTCATAGAATGAATTCAATGGTGATAAAAAGTATAAAGATAATGAATCATAACAAAGAATAATCAATCGAAAATTTTCTACTAAATCAAAGTAATGATTAAAAAAAACGGATTCTACGAAGGTAGAGAAACTAAAAAGTTATTTTATCAGAAATGGCTACCTGATTCGGGAGTCATTAAAGCTTACATAATTGCATTACATGGATGGGGGACACATTCAGATAGAATAAATGTTCCAGCAGAATATTTCACAGAAAAGGGTTATATCATCTACGCTTTTGATATCAGGGGACATTGGAGAAATTCAGGAGACTTCCCTGGACATATCGATAGTATGGACCATATTCAAAAAGATATCGTATTGTTCATGGATTTAATAAAAAAACAAGCTAAAGACAAGAAAATTTTCTTAATGGGGCAAGCATTTGGAGCCTTAATTTCTTTAATTTTTGCTATAAATCACCCAGCTATACCTGGTGTAATAGCATCTTCACCTTTATTAAAATATGTTAAAGATTTCTCGCTTAGTAGAAAACTGGGTAAGAAAATTGCTGGACCTATTTCTAAAATTTCTCCAAATAAAACTATTGATATGATAATAGAACAAAATTTCTTGACAAGCGATATTAAAATTTTAAAAAAGCATATTGCAGATAAAAATAAAATTAATAAAATATCTTGGAGATCTGCTGCTGAGATAGAAAGGTCAATGAAGTGGACCATCGAAAACGTACCAAATTTAATATGCCCTATTCTTATTTTACAAGCAGGAAATGATAAGCTGGTTGATAAGGAAACAAATAAAAAATTTTTCGAAAGAATTAAAAGTACTGATAAGACATATCGGGAATACGACGGACTTCTTCACGAATTATGGAATGAAAAAAGTAGATTACAAGTTTTTCAAGATATGTTTATATGGCTTGAAAAACACATTAAATCATAAAAAAAGGTAATCTTAATAATTATTTAATATCTATGGATATTTGATATATAAGTTTTTTATAAACTCATCAAGTTCCTTCATTGTTTTTTTGTTGTATGCTATTTTTCCGCATTCATCCTCTAGATCGTACCATCTCTCAATATATTTCGTGTTCATTATATTTAACGAGGATTTAATCAAGAAAGTAAAAGAATCCATTCTTTTACTAAAAGTTCTCATAAATTTCTTAGTTTCTATTTCTAATTTGTCTAAAGGGAAAATTCTTGTCGGGAAATTAAATTTTTTAAGGTCGTCCAATCCGAACTCATCAGCGGTAAACAAGATATTTTTAGCATATGAAAGACCAAACGCTAACAAAGGTAGAATTGTCGCTCCTGTTTGAGGATATATTGAGATTGCTATTTCCGGCATTCTAAAGAACATTTCCTTCTTTGGTCTATCCGCAAATATTCGCAGGTCAGATGCCATTATTAGTTCCATCCCAAACCCGATAGCTGTGCCTTGGACCTGAACGATTATTGGTTTTTTCATAATTAATATTTTTTGTGTTATGGATCTCCCATAAACCTTCATTTCTTCGAAATATTCTTTGTTATCCTCAAGGGATTTAGATTTAATATCAATTCCGGCGCTGAACATTCGATTCCCGGTACTTTTTAATAAGATGCACTTAACTCTTTCATCTTCATCGGCTTCTACGAGTGCAGTATATAATTTTTTCATTAAATCCAAATTAAATGAATGAGCTGCTGCTGGTCTATTTAATACAATATTTGCAACTTTACCCTTCAATTCATATAGAATGATATCTTCACCAGACATTCTTCTCAATTCCTTGATATTTTATAATTTTAAATTATATATTATTAATTTTCTAATAAAAATTATATATTTCTTTTAAAAACTTATACTCTTGTAATATTTAATTTTAAAAATTGATTCTTTTGTTATAATGCCTAATGAAGATTCGATAGAGGATAGGAAGTTTAAAGATTTAACTCCGATGATGAAACATTGGTACAGTGTTAAGCTGAATCATAAAGATAAGTACCCCGACCATATTATTGCCTATAGAATGGGAGATTTCTACGAATTTTTTTATGATGATGCTGTAAGAGTTTCTAAACTTTTAGGTATCACCCTAACTAAAAGAAAAATAGGAAGTGATGCGTATCCTCTTGCTGGAATTCCTCACCATGCTGGTAATTATTTAAAAAATTTAGTGAATTTAGGTCAAACTGTCGTTGTTGTCGATCAACTAGAGGATCCTGCTACGGTTAAAGGTAGGATCGTAAAGCGGGGGGTGGTACGAATACTTTCTCCAGGAACCGTTATTGAATCCGATATGTTAAAATCAAACGAGAACAACTACATTTGTTCAATTGTTAAGGAAAGAAAAGGTTTTGGCATCGCCTTCGTTGATCTTTCTACAGGCGAATTTTTAACAACTGAATTTTTAAAAAAGGAACAAGATCCTATTGAAAAAATACTAAGCACCTATTCTCAATACGATCCAGTAGAATTGATCGTACCTACTGGATTAAAAAAGGATGAACGCCTTTTTATGCTATTATCAGATTTGAACAATGCTTTAATTAAAACTTACGAGGATTCCGTTTTTGAATTTGATGAATCGTATGATCTTCTCAGGAGACATTTCAATATATCCAATTTAAACTGTTTTGATTTAGAAAGTCGTGAATTAGCAGTTCAAGCTTCAGGAGGGTTATTAGCATTTTTAAAAGAAACTCAGAGAGATGTAATTCCAAACCTTTTCAAGATAAATTACATTCGAGAAGAAAAAATATTACACATCGATTATATAACGCAGAGGAACTTAGAGTTAGTTAACTCTCTTTGGGAAAAGGGGAGAGATTCCACATTGTATTCAATTTTTAATCAGACATATACGCCTATGGGATCTCGATTATTAAAGAAAATTATCCTGCAACCCTTAACAGATCTAAATGATATAAAACAAAGAATTAATATTGTTCAGAAATTTAAGGATGATGTTTTCTTAAGATCAGAATTAAGAGAAGAATTAAAGGTAATAGGTGACCTTGAAAGATTTATCAACCGAATTAATTATGTTAGAAATAGTAATGCCCGCGATTTGATACACATCAAGTACGCATTGGAAAGAATACCCAAAATTAAAAAACTATTAGAAAAAACTAATATTCAAGAAATTTCAAAATTCAATGAGAAAATCAAAGATTTTCAGAAAACGAGAACTATAATAGATGTTTCTCTAAAAGACAATCCTCCTATTACAGTAAAGGAAGGTAATCTTATCAAAACTGGGTTTAATGATAAGATCGATGAACTAAGAGACATACTTCAAAATGGCAAGAATTACATTCTTGAATACGAACGAACCCAGAGGGAGAGATGGAGGTTAAATTCTGGTTTTAAAGTAGGGCACAACAACATACTAGGCTACTACATTCAAATCACTTTTAGAACTCTAAAGGAAATACCAAAAATACCAGATGAATATATAGAACGACAAACGCTTAAAAACGCTAAGAGATATACTACTAGCCAACTTAAAAAACTTGAAGAAAAAATCGTTCAGGCTGAAGAGCAAATAAGCGAAATGGAATACGATATCTTTTGTAGCATTAGAGAGAATGTTGCAGGAAAAACATTAGAAATATTAGAAACTGCTAGAAATATAGCTTTTATCGATGTTTTTGCATGTTTTGCGGAAGTAGCTGAGAAGTACAATTATTGTAAACCTAAGATGAATACAGAAGACATTATCCTAATTAAAGAAGGAAGACACCCTGTAGTAGAGCAAATAAATATCTCTGAAAGGTTTATACCGAATGATTGTTATATGGATACGAATAAAGAGCAGGTATTAATAATTACAGGTCCAAATATGGCTGGTAAAAGTACTTTTCTCCGACAAGTTGCATTAATTTGTATTATTGCTCAAATGGGGAGCTTCGTACCAGCGAAATCAGCAAATTTAGGTATAATTGATCATATATTTACTCGAATTGGTGCTTCTGACGATTTGGCAAGAAAACTAAGCACATTCATGATTGAAATGACTGAGACTGCAAAGATATTGAATTTTGTTACTCAAAAAAGCTTAGTAATCATTGATGAGCTAGGGAGAGGCACGAGCACTAGTGATGGTCAGAGTATCGCATTAGCTACATTGGAAAAATTACACGAATTAAGGGCAAAAACTCTTTTTAGTACGCACTATCATCAGTTAACAGAAATAAACTTACCTCGAGTTAAAAATTTTCACCTTGATATTATTGAAAATGAGGATGGAAGCATAAATTTCATTCGCAAACTGAAATCAGGAAGCACTGATAAATCTTATGGAATCCATGTAGCAAAACTTGCGGGAATTCCGGACGATGTCATTATAAGAGCGTTCGAGATTCTAGATCAAATCGAAGAAAAAGATCCGTTTAAAGCGACTGTTAAGGATAACGGTAATGAAGTATTACAGAGTAAATATTATGATAAATTTATTTTAGAAAAACAAAAGGTGCTGGAACAACTGAACTTAGACTTAGAATTAAAGCAAAATCAATTATCTAAATGTGAAGATGGTCTGATTCTTATAAACAAGAAGCTATTAGAAACAACGAGCAAATTACAGAACATCCCAAGCAATAGAACGAATTCAGCTAATCAATTAGATATCAGACAGCGTGATGTTGCTAAAAAGGATAAAAAATATGTACAGACTACTTTTTTTAAACCGAAAATCATGAGAGAAACGCTACCTGACAAAAAAGTTAAAGAATTGATAAGAATCGTTAAAGACATCGAACTTGATTCAATAACCCCTGTTGAAGCGATGAAAAAACTAATTAATCTTAAAGAAAAATTATCTAAATTCAAAATTAACTAAAAATAATTGGTAGAATCATCACCACTATGCTTATATAGATATAGAATGCAATCAGAATCACTATAACTATGTTTCTGATCAGATCTCTTTTTTTATGATTCTCAAGACTTTCAAATATTATGATAAACATAAACCCTAAAAACATTAAATGTGAGGGTTGGACCGCTTTCCATATTATAGGATCAAGAAACGTAAGCCCTTGAATTCCAGGAGTAATACCTGTCCAATTAGTTAACATCTGGAGTAAATAATCTGGAAATATGATATATGGCAAACACAGGAGCATGAAGGGTAAAATATAGTAAATTAAATCTTTAACTTTAATTTTTTTTGCTATTAACAAAATTGGAATAAATAGAATTGAATTGATTTTTATCGTGGAAAGAGCAAAAAATATTCCAGACAACCACATCTTATCTTTTTCTAAAGAAGTGTAAGAAAAAAGTAGGAAGAAAATGATAAGAAAATTACAATTATTATACCAACCGTCAATGAAAAAACCAACTGCTAGAGTAAAGTAAAACCATAAGAGATTTCTTCTATTTTTGATTATTTTAAAACCCCTAAGGACAATATAACTACTGGTAATTAATCTTAATACATCCCAAATGTATACACCTACTTCAAACGGAACCAAACCCATTGGATAAAATATAAAGTACCAAATGTAAAGGTAATAAGGAGGCCAGTCTGGTACTCCTTCTGGAACTATAATTGGATCGTAGAAATTTACTAAGCCATTTTTTAATCCTAGTAGAAGAATTTTAAAATCGACATCTCTTGAGCCATCAAGTAGAAACGGAAAGTCAAATACGTTAACAAGGATTCTCGAGATGAATAGAAAAAGGGTGATTGAAGCCAGTAGAATGACCATATTTCTATGAATGGTATAATGTATCTCGTCACTCATGATTCCATTTAAAATTTTATATCATAAATTCTTAATTGTAATTATTAATAGAAATTTAAAAGCATTTTGTTGCTGTTCGTTACATTTCAATCTACTGCAATTATTTAAATCTTAATAGAGTTTTATTTTAAATTCAATAATTACATGATTATATATACTCGTAAAAAAATTGAAGAGGAAAAATTTGAGTAGACGCGAAATAAAGAAAATTATCGATGCTGAAAAGATAGCAGCTGGGGAGGTAGTGGATAGACCCGCAAATATAGTGAAAGAATTAATTGAAAATAGTATTGATGCGGGTGCTAAGGAAATACGGATTGTCGTTAAGAAAGCTGGGAAAAATTTAATTCAGATTATCGACGATGGATACGGAATACCCCCAGATGAAATACTAATAGCGTTTGAGCGATATACCAGCAGTAAAATAGTAAAATTCGAGGACTTAGAGAAATTATCCACCCTAGGTTTTAGAGGGGAAGCATTAGCTAGCATTGCAGCAGTAAGTCAAGTTGAAATTACTTCTAGGGTTAAGGAAAATGAAAGGGGAGCTAATATAATTCTAAAGGCTAGGAAGTGTATTGAAAAAAAGGAAATTTTTTGTCCAATAGGGACGGATATTAAGGTTAAAAGTTTATTCTACAATATCCCAGCTAGATTAAAGTTTTTAAAGAAAGACCCTACTGAGCTTGGTCATATAACTGATATTATACAGCGATTTTGCTTAGCTTATCCTCAAATTCATTTCATTTATAATCACAATGAATTAAATATATTAAATTGTCCTGGTTCGAACGATTTAAGAACCACTGTTTTCCATATTTATGGGAAAAAGGTTGCAAAATTAATGGAGTTAGTCAACTATGAAGGAAACAATATTAAACTACACGGGTTACTAGGGCACAGCGAGATTTCTAAGAACAATAGAACACACTCGAGTTTATTTTTAAATAAAAGATATGTAATTAGCGACCTTTTATTTCGAGCTGTTCAAGAAGCATATAAAGGCACATTAATGATTGGAAAATTTCCCTTCTTTATTTTGCATTTAGAAATAGATCCTTCAGTAATAGATTTTAATGTCCATCCTAAAAAATTGCATATTAGGTTTGAAAACGAGGAGTACGTCTACAACAAAGTTTACAACATTGTTCGCATGTTTGTTGAAGAGAAATTTATAGAAAAAGAAATTACTCAGACATATTCAGACTTAAGTGAATTTTCTCAAATTGAAAAAGAACTTAACGGTACTACATTTTACAAAGATTCCGGGAGTAATAGTGTTGCGAAAGGAAAGCATCCCAAAGTTATTAATAATGAAGACGTAAATAAAGGAGAGATTGAACAATTAAAATTGTTGTCATTAGAAGAAGTACCCATAGAGAAAACTGTTCAACTAAATTTAAGCGATAAGGATAACATTAGCGAAAGAATTGATAAGTCTTCAGCGGAGTCGTTTTTGAGAGGAGATTATGTCTTAATAAAAAACTTTCCTAAACTACGCTTGATTTCCCAAACTGGTCAATTGAGTAATAAAACTTATATCTTGTTAGAGGGAATAAATGAAAATGGAGAAGGAGGTTTTTACATATTAGATCAACACGCAGCATCTGAGCGTGTTAATAAAGAATATTTTTTTAATTATTTTCAAAACTCTAAAAAAGAAAAGCAAAATTTGATTAATCCTCTTAAAGTCGAAGTAAGTCCAAGTGAAAAATTCTTCTTAGAAGCTAATTTAAAAGAAATTTCTAGAATAGGATTTGATTTTGAACATTTTAGAGGGAACACATTTGTTTTGAGAGCTGTTCCTACAATTATGGGAAAAATACCTAACATCAAGATAATTACTGAAATTATAAGCGATTTAACTGAAATTGGCAAGGAAGCAAGTTTTACAGAAAAATTAGACGAAATTATTAATTATTTGGCGTGTCACAAAAGCATTCGAGGGGGTGATGATTTGAGCTTAAAAAGCATTAGAAAGTTAATTATGGATCTAGGAAATTGTAAGGACTCGTTCCATTGTGCACATGGAAGACCAACTCTCAAATTTTTCTCATTTAAAGAATTAGATAAGCTTTTTAAGAGAAGAGTTTAAAATAAATATTAAATGTTTTAGAATTTTTTATTAAATATAAAAATCAGCATATACAGAATAAATTTAAGCAAAACTGCAAAAATTTATGATTTACTGAAGGCTATTCCTTCAATTCCTTGTATACCTTCAACTTG
Organism: Promethearchaeota archaeon; assembly: GCA_030615235.1. Lineage (GTDB taxonomy): Archaea > Asgardarchaeota > Lokiarchaeia > Sigyniarchaeales > SOKP01 > SOKP01. Next base: position 809 of record JAUWZR010000054.1, on the reverse strand, counting down.
TTTAAAAAGCCCTTCGAGTTTGTCTGTACCTCCCCATTCTTCGGGATATCTAACGCGAACCCTAGCTTTTTTTAAACCAAATGCTACTGGTTGAATTTCGTAATGTTCTATAAAAGCAGATTCAGGTAAGACATTTTTTAGCTTTGAAACAAATTCCTCAAAATCAATATCAATATCTTCTGGAACAACATCTATTAATGCAACAAATTCTCCCATTTTACTCAGACCTTTTATGTTATTATTTTTTGGCTTATATCAGACTAATATGCCAAATTAAGCAATATTGAAAAAATTTGTGTTTTTTAAATCTTCTTCTCTACCGTTGAATCATGAACTTTTCTATCTCTTCTAGCAAAAACCAAGATGGGTTTTTATATATGCAAGAACCTCTCCTATAATTATTACTAAAGTTATGATGCGGTTGGATTTTAAAATTTAAAACAAAAATTTATCGGAGAAATTATAAAAAATTCAGCAAAAATATTGCCATAATTGCTTTAAGTGTTTGGCTTTAATTTAGAAGTTTTTCTGAGCCCTCTAACACATCTAGGGGCCTGAAAAGGAACACCGAAGGCAAGTATATTGATTGCCCATAGTCCTACAACGTTCACATCTCCAAATGGTAACATCTCCACACTGGGGGCAAGGAAAATGGACTGCAGCTTCGTAAGGGGCTATGGGTCGTCCACAAGAGAAACACGTATTTTTTTTATATGCAGACATCGTTATTACAGTTAGTCATAGTTATCTTTAATGGATAATAAAATATCCTATAACTTTAATTATTTTCGATTTTAAAGAATTGTTTT
>JAUWZR010000050.1 GCA_030615235.1 Promethearchaeota archaeon | reverse complement strand
AAGATGAGGACTCACACGGCAGGGGGTTGTTTCAGGGAGTAACAGATTCGGGGTGCGAGTTCGCTTATTGCTACGTGAAATCAAATTGTGCCCCATCAGCAATTCCTTGTATTGCCTCAATCAAATCTGGAGTCCATTTCTTGGCTGCTGAAAGAAAATTAGTCGTATCTAAAATATCTTTAGCAAAGAGAGCATATGACGTGAAACCAAAATGACGAGTAATTTGCTCAAACATCATTCTAGGAATATGTTTCTTAAGCGCTTCTCCGTGAATTTTCCCTCTTTCATAAGCGGACCCTTCTGTTTCTAAATAAATCATGTAATTTCCCTTTCATCAGTAATTATTTTCAATGGCGTATCACCTCTAGGATTAATATTGCAGAATCTATCTTTATTAGTAAGTATTAAATTCCCGTATTTAACATTTTTGTCTTAACTTTTATAAGTATTCTACAATTATATTACATAAGGCGCATCCGTGGAGGATTTTGGCAATAATCTTTCAAAATTCATTTCGTAATATAAAAAAGCTAAACTAATCTTCATTTAATTCAATATAAGACTGACTTTTCTTCTACCTGTTTCATTTGAAATTGGGTTGGAAAGGTAAATTCAGAGTATGATTTCAATGAAAATTACAATGAAATTAATCAGATAATTTATAGAAATCAAAATTTTACCTGAACAAGTAGAAAAGACAAATATTTTTATTTTAGTTTAACTAATTCATTGCAGTTTAGATCTTCGAACGCACTCAACACTCTTTCTAAATGTGACCACCAAACGAAAGCAGGTATTTTTTTAGTAGACCATTGCCATACAACAACAAAATGAATTAGAACTACTATAGCTGATCGATAATCCTTATAACAATCTTCCCAAGAATAATCGGTAATTCCAGATTCTTCTAATATTTCATGGTATTTTCGTAGAAGTACTTTCTCCAGTCTCTTTCTTCGTTCGGGAGACCAATGTATCCCCATGAAATATGCTAAATCAGTTATACCCTTATTTACTGAATAAGATTGCCAATCACAAAAGTACAGTTTCTCATCAATGCCGTCTTTTGGATAAAGAGAATTCCATGCGTGAGCATCTCCATGACATAAAGTAAGATTTTTTCCTTCTTTGTAACACCCCAATATATATTTAACAGCATATTCAATTGAATTATTCACTATGTTTTTACTTGGTTTAGATATTCTATCACCTATGAAATTCAGGAATTTTTGGACTAATTTTTCATGATCTTTTACCCTCTTTTCATAATCAAAGTGCTTACTCCAATGATTTTTGCCCATAAATCCTTCTAGACGTTCATCATCCCAATATAATGTATGTAATTTGGCTAATCCTTCAATCTGCCTTTCACAATTGATATAAGTAGGTGGTATAGGATATTCTGTCTGAAAATGGGTTTTTGATATGTCTTCTAGTAAAATATGGGATCTTCCTGTATTCTCATTAAATTTTGCTTCATAACATGGTATAACGGGTAACCCACCCGTCTGATTGGCTACGGTATTATAAAAAAAAACTTCTTTCTTTCCTATTCCTGGAAAAATTCCTTCTTTTGGCATCTTAAGAAAGAGTCGTTTTGGAGCCGTCTTTGGACTTTCCTTTGAGTATTTCACTTCAATAAAACAGATCTTAGATGTAATTGTCGACAAATTCCTATTTATTTTTATCTCCTTAACTTCAACTTGTTCTAATGATTTAGTATTCTGTAATATCTCTCTAATTATCTTAGGAGTAATTTCCTTCTCATCAGTAATTATTTTCAATGGTGTATCGTCTCTAGGATTAATATTGCAAAATCTATCAATACTAGTAAGTATCAGATTCACATATTTAACATTTTTGTCATAATCTTTTTAAATATTCTATAATTATAATACATAAGGCGCATCCGTGGAGGATTTTGGTAACAATCTTTCAAAATTCATTTCGTAATATAAAAAAGCTAAACTAAACTTCATTTAATTCAATATAAGACCTACTTCTTTTTTCTACCAGTTTCATTTGAAATTTGAATCGTAATATTCAAAAATAACTAAAATTTCTCATAATCATGGGGAATTTTGATATTTATCTACAACCTACCGAATTTTTTGATTTTAATAAGAAGTTTGTTCGTGATAAAGCATTCGAGATTACTGCGGGGTTAGAAACAGAAAGTGATAAAGCTAAAGCGCTCTTTTACTGGGTAAGGGATAAAATTAAATACAATATGCATACTTATATTCCTTCTGCTAAAGCTAATTTCAAAGCCAGCGTGACTCTAAGACGAAAAAATGGTTTTTGTGTCTCAAAATCCGTGTTATTATCCTCTTTTGCACGAGCTATTGGAATTCCTGCCAGGATTCACTTAGTAGATCTGATAAATCATAAAATATCTCAAAAAATAATAGATTTTATGGAAACAAATGTCATGCATTATCATGGTTATAGCGAACTTTGCCTTAATAATAAATGGGTAAAATTAACGCCTTCGTTTGACCCAAAAACTGCTTTAAAAGGAGGCTTTATTCCAATGGTCGAATTTGACGGCGAAAATGACGCTATATTTGCTTCTTTTGATGATGAAGGTAACAAATTTGGAGAATATGTCAAAGATCGCGGAGTTCATGCGGATTTACCTCTTAAGGAGATTGAAATTGTTTTTGATGAAAAATATCCGAAATTTACTCAACTAAAAAATGGACAGATGATATTACCTATAAAAGACAAAACTCTTACCTATAAATGATTATTTATTTAAAAAAATCCCTATTTAAGTCTAACTCCCGTAAGTATATCTTAAACTTTCCTAACTTACCACCGTAATTCCCTGCGGAAATCTTAAGCAAACCATCCATATCAGAAATACCTTCTATAGTTTTCTGCATTGCTAATTTTACATTCTCAAGTTGTAGGCCGTTAAACACCAATTCAGGTATCGAGTTTACTCCCTCTGGAACCTTGTATTCGTTTGGAGATAACTTACTTTTAAGCGTAGGACAAAATGGGTGGTTAGTTGACGGACCTATTTCAGGATATCTAGCATCAAGGGGAACCGGTTTTGAACCTGCGGAGCATACATCAAAAGTAGTACATACATCATCGAGTTCAGCCAATATCTTAACACCCTCTCTTCCAACCTTAATTCCAGATTCAACAGAATCGCAAAATAACCATAAATTCCCTCCCATGACACCTTTAGTGTAAGAGATGTATTCTTCAATCAAAAAATCGTATCCCATCATGATTGGGACGTTAATTAGTTTTCGATTAAATTTTTCAACAACCAACTCGTATCCGTCCCCACAATGACCTACATTATCCATCATATTAAATTTTAACTCAGTTGTTCTTGGATAATAATCAAAAACTGCAGTTGTTGGAACAACAAGAATACCCTGTCTCATTCTACGACCTAGTTGTTCGTAAAACTTAGCTGTAGCCTTCTTACCCGTTCCTGTTACCCATAATTGAACGATTGCTCCCAACCTTCCATCGATAGTTTCTTCTTCGGAAAGCCACCGAACAATACCTCCCTCAGCATCTCCAAAAACTGTTGAGGGAAGCGCAGTAAATGCGTTTGTGGCTCTATTTAAGAATTCTGCGTCTTGAGCAGTGACCATTAATTGAACTACTAACCCTTCAAACGCTTCACAATATGTATCCACAATTTTCATTTTTCACACTTCTTTTCTATTATCTATTAACACTTCTTTGATAATACATGAATTATCTTGAACAAATAAAAATATAAAATTAATAGCTTATTAACTAGTAATTAATAATAATTTTTATCTGTAAAATTATATAGAGAATCAATATTATGCCCCTCGGAATATATCTTTACGAGATTGACGAATCGTTTGGACCAAATGTACTAGCAGAATATTATCTTGCTCAAGAAAATAAAGTTTCTAATGATATTTTAAAAGAGTTTGAAGAAAAACACGTTCAAAAAGAGTTTTCAAATACGATTTATTGGAAAGAAGATTTAAGGTATTACTCATGGAAAATTAACGCTTCTTCTATAGAAAGAGATAATCTATTCTTAGGCTTCGTACTTAAGCAAGATGAGGATTTAGTTTCGTCCAAGAGTATACTAGAGAACATAGCAGAAAAGATTGTTAAAGGTTTTTCAAAAGATAAAGTAAGCCTTGAATCAATTTTGCGAAGAGAATTTGACTCCATCTTCACTTTAATGGAAAAATTAAAAGAGCCTACTTTGATTAAAGAAACAATCAACAATAAGACAAAAAAAATGCTAGATGATGGAAACTTACAAGAGGCTAGAGAATTGATTAATTTAGGGGAAGAAATCCCAGAAAAATTATCTGAAGAACTAAAACTGGCTGAGCAGTTTCTAAAAAACAAGTTCTATAAGAAAGCTAAAAAGAATTTTCTTAAAGCAGCAGAGTTAGCAGATATTATCCAAGAAAGCGACATCGTCTCGTTTTTAATAAATAAAGCCGAACAGGTCGGAAAATTTCCAGAATTACTTAAAGCACAGGAATCGTTAATGAAAGATTTAGAGTCAACTACTGAAGAGTTAAAAAACAACAAACTTCATTTATATCATGAGTTAATTAGACCAATAGAATCGTTAATAAACATATCTAATTCTTTTGAGCAGCATGAATTAACATCTAAATTAACTCAATTATTAAACCACTTTAAAAGAGCAGATAAATTAGCAAAAGAGTTGTTTGGCTTAGATACAAAAATAAACGAGAAATTAGCTAATTTATAAATATTTTTATAATTAACTTGATGTTAATCAAATTATTGTTTATTCTGGTTCTTCGGTTCCAGGTGGAACATATTCCCCAATATCTGTAAATATAATTCTAGCTATCTCCCAACCCTCTTTGGATGGATAAGTTAACGCGTTGGCAATAAGAGATTCACCAGTTTCATTCGTCAACTCCACTTTGTGAATATCGGGATTGTTCTGTAAAATTATCTCAAATTTAGCACCGCTACTCCTCGCAGGAACTATTAAAATTGCAGAATCTATTGCTTTTTCGGCTATAGCATCCTTCAATCTTTTTGCAGCGTAATAACCTGCGACACCGGCGCTTCTATCGAATGTTTTTATAGAAGGAATCTCCAACCCCCATTTCTTCCCCTCAAATTCGATTAAAGCGGCTAAAGTTTGGCTCCGTTTTCCAATCATGAATTTATATTCCATTTGGGTGTTGAATTTCTTCTCTTTAGACTCCCCAACTTTCATAATACTTTTTAGGGTTGCTCCAGCAACCGATGAAGGATTTACATCTATTACATATTCTTCCTCTGCTAAAATTTCCTCTATAGTTTTCTTTATAATCTCTCTTGGCTTTGAAAAATCTATGACTTCTTCTTCAGCTTCTCCCGATGGTGCTTTAACTGTTGCCACAATATCCGTACCTGCTTCTAACAACTGTTCTACGCTCATTTCCTCCGTAACAACCTTGTCAATAAACCTTCTACAAAGTTTAATAGAGTTCCTTGGGTTTCCTTGCGTTTTTTCATAAATCATCTCAATAAGCTTTTCGTTCAAAGGAAATAATGGATATAATGGAGGATTAAGGTTGTTGTCTTCCCAGAATGCTTCCATAGACTTGCTAAAAAAGATTTTCAAGTCGTTTAAACTAAATGGCTTCAATTCTTGTTCCGGCTCCATACGAGATCGTAAAGGCGCGTCGGCGATTTCCAATATTCTTGGCCAAATTTCTTTTAGGGCAGCTATTATGATGACTAAGCCTTTAACTTCGTTATATAACCTTTTAAGTATTTCGAGGAACTTTCTTTCTGCGGCTTCACCGAGCATTCTGTATGGAGACTCTAATTCATCAAAATAAAGTATTAGTACTCGATCTAAGTTCTCAGTAATAATTTTAATCATAGCAAGACAAACATCGTCTTCTTCAACAACAGAGTTTATTCCAAGCTCACTTAGTTCTTCTGGTTCAAGACTTTCGCCCAATAACCATCGTTCTGCCAAGGCTTTTTTATTCTTATCTAACTGATAAGTAACCAACGCCTTCACACAATCAGCGAAAATTCCGGGGAATTCCCTAATACCTTTTTGAATAACTTCTTCAATTTTAGGTTTTTGAAATATCCCGCCCTTTTTACCTCCCCATTTTTCTCTTACTAATCTTTCTGAGACAATATCGAGGATTTCTGGGCCTACATCTTCGATAATGCATGTATAGACATGTAATAGGACTCTAATAGATGCGGGTGGGCTGGGAACATAAATAATCGTCCAATCGGCTGGTTCTAGTTGACTTACATTAATTTCTTCTGGACTGAGTTCTAGTTTTTTTCTATTTTCTCTCTCTTTATCTTTAAATGAATGATAAGCATGAGTTTTTCCAGTTCCAGCGGACCCTAGAATGGGAATTAATCGAGATGATCGATCTCTATAAGTTTGACGTACCAGCCTATAAACTTCTCTATCGATATAGCTTCTTGGGCGTGATATATCGATTTTATCAGGTATATCTCCTCTACTCACGAAATTGGAAAAAGGTAGAATTGGTGCTTCTTTTAGCACATCGATATAAAGATCTTTTTGATCTTCATCTAAATCATCATACATAATAATAGTTTTTTGGTTTTTTGGTTTTTTATATATTATAAGTAAAAGGCAGGGCTTTTTAGTTGGAATAAGTTTATTAAACTAAACAATTTTTTCTAGAATAAAAGCTATTATATTTTTAGCTTTAGTATTTATTATTAAATTTATATTTAAAAATTTAATTGTAATTAATATCTAGGTATATTTTACAAGGAAGTGATAAAATGTCGAGAAAAGACGATTATGATGATGAAGACGAGAAAGATAATGAAGATGAGGATGTAAATTTCTTCGATGTTTTCAAGGGTTTTGGCGATCCTGACAACCCATTTAGAAATCTAGATCCTGCTAAATTATTCAATTCAAAAGAGTTTCAAAAGATATTTAAAGGGATATTCAAACAAATGTCTAAATCTTTCCCTAAAGATCTACAAGGGCTTTCACCAGAAGAAATTGCTAAAGAATTCATGAAAAATCGATCCAAATTTGGTACAAAAGGACCATTCATATATGGATTCAATTTCGGAATTGGACCTGATGGAAAACCAATAATGGGTTCATTTGGGAACATAGAAAAAGAACCAATCTCTGGTGAAACGAAAGTAAGGAAGAACAGGGAACCTTTAGTAGAAGTAAATGAGGAGGAGGACCATATTATTGTCATTGCTGAAATGCCAGGAGTCAATAAAGAAGACATTGAATTGAATGCTACTAATAGGTCTATTACGATTTCCACGCAAAAGGATATTTCGGGGATAAGTTATTTTAAAGAAATCGATTTACCGGCGGCAATTAACCAAGATTACGCAAAAGCGCGGTATACAAATGGGATTCTAGAAGTTCGATTGAAAAAGATTAAAGAAAAAGGAAAACCTATTGATATTGAGTAAAAAATCTGAATATCTAATTTTCTTTCTAAACCTATAACAAATAGATCGTGAAACGGTTACTGTTCATAAATACTAAAAAGCAATAAAACCTTTTGATAATTGAAGTGAAAGTCTAGCAAGCAAATAAGAAATTGATGATTCAGCCCCTTGATTCATGTTTAGAGAATATTCTCCAATACCATCGTGGCAACCACCCGTTAAATTGTTATAAACTTCTTGATCCAGAGAATTTTTTCCAAGGAACCAATTAAATGCTTCGATTGCAAGCTTCATATACTTATTCTCTTTAGTGATATCATATGCAACGTTCAATGTTTGTACCATTGAAGCCGCATCAACTGGCTGTTGATCATGACTTGTTTTATGGCCATTTTTATGATACCATCCGTTCTGACCAATAGGAGCAAATATTCCGTCTTTAAACGAAATAGATATAAGAAAGTCTAAAGATTCTTTGGCAATTATCAAATATTTGTCATCTTTAGTTGTTTTATAGCAAAAAAAAAGAGCCTCAGGCAATTTACTATTTGAATAAGTAACGTAATTTTCGAACCAATTCCATTTCTCACTATTACAATCCTTATAGAGCTGGGCTAGATAATCGGCTAATTTTTTAATTCTAATGACTTCAGAATTTTTTATTACATTATAGAAATAGAGTCCTATCAAAATAAAAGAAATTGCTCTCGGAGATCTAATCTTGTCTATTGCTTTTTTTGCATCTTCAAAAATCAGTTCTGCCTTTACTCTTAATTCCATTGGAATACTTGTTGTAGCAATTAAATGACCAAGAGCCATCATTGCTCTTCCATGGGCGTCCTCACTCCAATCTTCAAGATTTATAACCTTATTGTAATTAACAAAATTGTACAACTTGTTTTCATTTGTTTGGACATATTTAATGAAATTCAGATAAATTCTCATCAATTTCAATTTAGTATTATCTTTAAATAAATTATAATATAGCGTACAAACTAACAAGGCTCGAGCATTGTCATCTAGAGTATATCCAGATAATTTATCTGGTTTTGCATAATTTGCAAATTGGATTATACCAAAATCATCCGTAAGATTCATAATATGATCAAACTTGATTTCTGGATATGACATTTCACATTTTTCTAAATCAGGAATAACTCGCTTGAAAACATTATAAGTCGCTATTGCTACATTTGGCCAAATCATGCACCTGGAAAATGAATAATTATTTCTTTCCATTTCTTCTTTTAAGAGGGGATTTGATAATATTTTTATTAGAGCATTAGTATATGAATTAGTATCTCTGAACTTTACTAAAAGACCTCTTTCAGGTGCAATAATATCTTTAGCATAAAGGAAGGGAGTAGAGATAATCGCTCTACCGCAGGCTACTGCGTATGCTAATGTGCCACTAACAATCTGATTAGGATCCAGATTTGAAGAAATATAGATATCTGTTGCTAGTAGAAATTTAACTATTTCTTCTAGTTTCATATACCTATTGTAGAATTTTACATTTTTTTCAAGGTTAAACTCCTTTACTTTTTCCTCGAGAAAATTTCTATACTTTTCTCCTTCTTTTTTCCTTACTACGGGATGAGTTTCGCCAATTATTAAGTATAATATATTAGGATATTTTTTAACAACCTCAATTAACGATTCAATTACATATTCATAGCCTTTCCCGGGATTAATAAGGCCAAAAGACGATAAAACAATTTTATCATCAATACCCATTGCTGTTTTTTCTTTTATACTGTCATCAAATGACACTGTTGGCGTTCCATGATGTATAACAAGTATCTTTGTTTTTATGTTATAATCTTTTCTTAAAATATCAATCCCACTTTTAGTCATTACGATAAAATACGAAGATTTTTTAGCTAGTTGTCTTACGATTTTCTTTAGTTTATCCTCTGGATTTGGGATGACTGTATGGAAGGATATGACGACTGGTTTTTTCACAATATCTAGAAATTTTATTAAATAATTTCCGTATTCTCCCCCAAAAATCCCAAATTCATGTTGTATATTTATAAGCTTTATAGCATCTATTTCATTTACTCTTTCAGCAGCTTTTTTATATGCTGAGATGTCAGTCTCGTTAATGTCAAATAAAACATCTTCATTATTTTTGTAAATATTTGTGCCACTATTATTCATGACGAGTATTTTAGATTTTATTTTCGGAGAAAATTTTTTATCCATTGCTGTTATTAAATCCTTTGTAAATGTAGCAATACCGCACTCTCTTGGAGGAAATGTAGCCACATAAAGGATCCAATTAGGTTCCATTCTAAAACTCTCTTTAAAAATGAATATATTTAGCAAAAAAAATAGGATTTGCTTTTTTTCATTAGAAATAAAGTAATTATATTATAATCTTCCCACTTTTAAATTTTTAGATGTTATTTATCCCTAATTTTACTGGATAAGGTTCAGTTTTTTTGATTACAATGACATCAAATGTCTGATCTTTAAAAAACCCGAAATTTAGTTCCACAATATAAAATTCGATAAATTAATTTTAAAAAAAGACAAAAACATTAAAAAATGTAAGATCTTAATTAATTGAAATAATTTATTGTTAATAGTTACCTAATAGATCTAACAATTAATTCATCTGAATCAATTCTACACAGAACCTTATCTTCCCTTGTTAACCAACCAATTGCCATCAATATAAGATACTCTTTTTGGTTCGTTAAATTCATAAGTTGGGTTACGCTTTTTTCTTCTTTAATTGTAAGATTAAAGATCTGCCCTGCTAAAAAACCAATTCCAACCTCTAAATCAGCCCCCAAGAGTTCGTGAATAAGTTTATGCAGATTTACCGATACTACGGCTATTCTCTTATCGGCGGCACCATAATAAATATAAAGCCTTTCTCCAAATATTGCAGTGCCTGTAGGGAAAACAACATTATTTACATCTCCAACTTTTTCATAATCTTCGGTTGGCGAAAAAAGAGGTTCTTTAAGTCGTCCTATTACTTTTAACGGATTTTGTTTATCAAGGAGGGCGACACTTGCGTGATACACCTTACCTTTATTAGAATCCTCTACAGAATGATATAACATGAGCCAACCTCTTTCAGTTTCTATTAATGGTGCTCCAGCACCGATATTTCTTGATTCATATCCAAATTTTGGCTCGATTACAACATGATCACCTAATGTTTTTAGATAATCCTTCCAGAAATCGGTTGTTAAATCTTTAAAATCATCGAAACAAACAATTTGAATATCTGGTAATACTCTATGGAACAGTGCAAACTTATTATTATATTTTTTTGGTAAAATGAATGAATCTTTTTCCCATAAGAGTACATCTTCACTAACGACATCCTTATAATATGAAACAAAGAAATGATACTTTTCTTTAAGTTTTGATAAGCGGAAAAAATCCCCTGCTTCATCGTATCTCATTTTAGCCGAAATTATTCCATGCTTTTCCCAATTTTTTAAATCTTTACTAGTTGCGTATGCTATTAATGCATTTCTTCCATCATAGGCCGTGTAAAACATGAAATATGTATCATCAAGAAAAACAATTCTAGGATCTTCTGTACCATGAATTTCATAATCATGTTCAGGAAACAAAATAGGGCTATTTCTCCTTTCTACGATATTCAAGGGTCCTTCTAATTTACAGTAACCAATACTTGAATAATTTCCTTCTTTTACAGCGCGATAAAACATATGTAATGTATCTCCTTGCTGAACCACCGTAGGGTTTAATACAGCCTGATTTTCAAACTCGTTCTCAGTTGCATCTAGGAGAACTCCTTCTCTTCGTACTATTACCATGATTAGGTAAACAATCTCTTTCCTATAAAAATTCTCTTATTAAATCATGGATAGAAAATAAAATCCTTGATTATTACGGAGAGGGTGTTTCTTAATAATATATTAAAGAATAGCTAATTAAATCGAATCGTAAGAATAACTTTTTACCTATTATTAATGAAAGATGTAATTTTTAATTAAAACACTCATAAAAGCTTTATAAATTAGTCTAAATATTTTTAATACAGATGAATTATAGATTTGTGAAACTAATATATCCGGTTAAGTCTAAAGATGGAAATTTAACTCGTATTTCATCCTTAAAAGTTCATTTAAAAAATAAAAGCAATTCAATTTATGATACTGTAGATCAGTTTGAAAACGAAATCGGTTTAAAAATAAAAAAGACGATTGTAGAAGTTAAAAAACTAGTTTTATTGAGAGAAATTATAAACCTGCATAATATTAATGGCATTAAAAGCATGGACCAGATAAGAACTATGGTTAAACAAATAGAATCTGGAAAAGAAATCCTGTCTTCACGTGGATTACCAAATATTAAATTTGTAAAGACAAAGTATTCGGAATGGGTATTATTTGACGGACACCATTCTCTACTTTCTTATATGATTGCTGGAAGGTCATATTTGCATGAAATCCCTCACTTTATTGTCGAAAACGAAAATGGCTACGTAAATGATAAAGAAATTCTTATATTTTTTGGAATTCATTCCAAAATTTTAAATGATTCTGATTGGAGAAAATATGTAATAAATTGGCAAGCACCAAAAGAAGGACAATTATGTAAACGAGAACAAAAAAACATGGGTGAGCTCTTTAATTCAATTAGTGTTTTTTAAAATAAAAACAAAAACTATAATGTGGTTGATATATAAAATAAATCCTCTTACTTAATATCATTCTCTTCCTTTTGATTTTACGATAACTAACGCATTAGCTTTAAAATTGCTTTTTCTGTGAGCATTTCAAGAATTTATTTAGAATATTCGCAAAAATAAGTAGAAATTTATACCTAGGAAAGTATAATAAACATAATATAACACATAGGAAAAAAGCCCAATCTCCCTATAATTTTAACCGATTCACTTTTTTCTCTTAAAATACCTCAATTTAACCCTCTTATACTAAAAATAACCAAGATATTTACTGACGGAATTTTGAAGTGCATTTTTCATAATACCAAGGTTTATCAAATTTAAAAATATACATTACATGCTTGAACAGAGATATTTAT
>JAUWZR010000196.1 GCA_030615235.1 Promethearchaeota archaeon | reverse complement strand
CCAAAACTTAAATTTTTTTTTTTATTATTCTTTTCCTTTTTATATTTTATTTTATTTTTTTTTTTTTTACTTTTTTTTATTTTTTTTTCCACAGTTAGGGCATGCATAACATAAATTATTAATGTAATCGTATGCCTTGGTAGGGCTTCGGTAATTAAATTCTAGGTCGATAAATTGTTTCAGAGTTGATTGTACTTCTCCTTCGTGCTTTAACAGAATCAAGAATGTTTCAAATTCGCGCATAGATAAGGCTCTTAGATTAATAGCGTTATCTTTTGAACGAGGGATTTTTTCGGCTGGTTTTATTTGGGGAGATTTATCATCTTCCATAATATATTATACAACTACTAGCTTAAGTTTTTAAATAATTTTATCAAAATAGTAAAATCTGTAAAGAATAAAAAATGATGATTATATAAAAATATATGGTTGTAATTAGTAGACATTTCCTCATAAATGAATGACTTCTCTATTAAATTAAGAAATTGAGCCCAAAATTCAAAGTTTTTAACAACTTTTCTCCAAGATTGAGGAAATCCTTTAAATACTCGAATAAGTTTTCCTCAAAATGGGGGAAATAAGACTTATATTTTCTAAAAACTAGATCTATTTAACTAGATTGATGACAAAAATCTAGGGTGGGGTTTTTTAGGGTTAAATAAAGAAAATTATTTCACTAACTTAATTAAAAGAGAGTAAAATGAGGGCAAAAATCATTGTTATTTCTCTTTTTTACATCATCTTTAAGATTATATCGTCTAATTTTCGTTTAGGAACATGCATTTCGTTTTCTACTTTCCAATATTTAAAGGAATTCTTATAAGGTTCAATTACAGACGTTTCGTCAGGGTACCCTAGACTTATCACATGCTTAATTTCGTAAAAATCAGGAATATCGAGTAAAGCTCTGATTTTTTCACTTTTTATTGAACCCATCCAACAAGTTCCGATTCCAAAGCTCACAGCACCGAGTAATATGTTCTCAACTGCAGCTCCAACATCAAATTCATAATAAGATTGTTTAATTTTTGTATTTACCAATACGGTTATATACGCTGTTGGTTCCCTACCCCTTTCAGGTGTTCTTAATTCTTCAGGCAGTGAAGCTGCCCATCTAACTAATGGAAACATTTTCTCTCTCATCGCAGGACTTTCCACAATAATATATTCAACGCATTGAATATTGCTACCTGCGGGTGCTATTCGAGCGTAATCGATTAATTTTTTTAGGATTTCGCTCGGAATAGGATCTTGCTTGAATCTTCTGATAGTTCGCCTATTTTTTATTGCTTCTTCAATATCCATAAATATAACCTTTAAAGTTTGTTCAAACGTAAATTTATGACAGTATCTGCTATATCATAGAAAGCAAATTCGACATTTTTTCCCGTCAGAGCACAAGTTTCTATATATTTTAAATTCAATTCCTTGGCTAAAGCTAAAGCCTCAACTAATTTAACTTTTCGTAATCCCGTTAAATCAGATTTGTTTCCGAATATATACCCTAACATTTGATGATGGTGTTTTTCCATATTTTTCATAACATCGTTATACCAATTTTTTATACTCGTAAAGGAAAGACGATTTGTCAAATCAAAAATAAGCAAGATCGCCTCGGAGCCTTGATAGAAATGTCTTCTCATCGTTTTGAATTTGTTCTGGCCCGCTATATCCCACAAAATCATCTCTGTGACCCCACTCTTGGCATGAAATATTTTTTCAGTTATGCTTACTCCAAGAGTTGGAACGTAAGTTCTTAAGAACGCATTATCAGTGAATCGCAGTATAGTAGATGTCTTTCCTACGCCGGGATCTCCAACAACTATAAGTTTAAACCTATAATCTACTATTTTACCTTCTCTAATTCGTTTTTCAGGGAATTCCTTCGATGTTGGGGAAGTAATTTCTTTAGTTCTAAAATCTTCTAGTAATTTACTGATACTATCCCGTAAATTTTTAATCTCTTCAAAAACTACTTCACTTTCTACATTTCTGCTCTCTAATTCAATAATTTTTCTCGTTGTTTCATCGAATGGAGCGGAAAGGTAGCTCATATATTTATAGAAAATAACGTCATCTGTTTCTTTAAACAAGAATGTTATTGCAGATCTTGCAATTCCTCCTCTTTTACTTTCATCTTCTCTTTCTAAATATCTAATTAATCCTTTTAATTTTAAAGAAGGAAAAGGAATTATTAAAAGCGAATCTGGAACGGATCCCTGATCACCTGAAAGTATTGTTACAGTTTTTATTCCTACTAACATTCTAATAGATTCAGGTAAATTTGATGGTAACCAATGTATGGGATTAGGGCCTATTTCATCGTGAATATCTGTGTATATTATGGCATCAATTAGCTTTTTCAAAAAAAACACATTTTCTTTTACAATCTAAATTAATTTATAAAACAAATTAAAAATATTTATATCTAAGCTATTAGGAATTGAAGTTAGAATTTTACTCTGATAAAAAGATGAAGTGGAATATTATTTATTTTAGAATGGAAATAGCTTTTTATAGCTAATTACATGATTGTAAAAGGCTTAATTTAATACTATTAAACGAAATTTTGCTTACTTTAAAACTTAATATAAATTATAGTAGATTCTCTTAATTTGTTACTCAGTCACGCAATTATTCAAATAACTTCTATTTTTTTAAACATTAATTTCTTTATTTAAAACAACGGGAAAACAAGTTTAAAGTGTAATGATTAAAAATGAAAAATACAGATTTTATTTACAAATCGACTAAAAAGGCAATAATTAATTTTGAGAATATAAAAGAATGTATCCAGGGACTTTATGAAGTTTTAAAGATTGCCCTTCCCTCTGAAGATGTATATTTTAAAATAGGGCAAGACAACATTGAACATCTCTATGAAAATCTATTAGCATTAATGATAAATGAAATTGGAACAGTAGAATTCATGAAGAAGCTAAAAGGGGCTGAGATCGATTTGGATTTACCCTTGGATAATTTGATAAAGTAGCCGATCTTTTATTTTAACACTTCAATAGTTTCAAAGTTCTTCAAATATCCTTTCAATCCCAAATTCCCTGACTTCGGAGAATTCCTTAATATATTCATATAATACACTAGAAATTTTACTATTTTTTAATGATTCAATTAATACCAAGAGTTCTTTCATATAACTGAGAGAAAAATTGATAAATTTTAAGTAGAACTCTTAAATTTAGTAAGTTAGTTATTTCATAAAATCTAAATTTAATGCTTAAAAATAATATATTATCGCTTTACTTCATTTTGTATAGGTTAAGACTGAAATGAAACGAGATAAGGTATTAGTTTTAGGTTCCTTAGCGTTCGATTATATTATGGGATTTGAGGAAAATTTCGTTAATGCGGTATCAATCGACCTGAATAAAAAAGAATTCCAAAGTACAGTAACTGCCAATAGTCGCACTCAGTATTTCGGCGGAACTGCGGGAAACATCGCATATAACCTTGGATTACTAAATATATCCCCCGTCTCACTCTTAGGTTCGGTTGGTAAAGATTTCGAAAGCTTAGGTTATAGTGAACACATAGCTAAATTCGATAATATTGAATTAAAAGTCGACATTCAAGCTAATCTATTCACGGCTGCTTGTTACATAGTAAATGATATTAAATCTAATCAGATGATTATATTTCATGGAGGTGCATTAGATGAGAGTAAGAATATCGATTTAAGAGAAAAACTTGATCATCCTGAACAATATGCTTATGCAATAAATTCAACCCAAGGCATTGAGGCTATGATGAATTTTTCAGAACAATTAAATGAACTGAATATTCCTACGATATTTGATCCAGGACAAATAACTCCTTTATTTTCCAAAGATAATTTACAGAGCATTTTAACCAACTCAGAAATATTAATAGGAAATACTTATGAAATAAATCAAGTCATGAGCAAGATAGGAGAGAAGGAAAAAGATTTATTAGAGTATATTGGTACTATCGTAAAAACTAAGGGATCAGAGGGTTCAGAACTTATAACAAAAACAGCTTCTGGAAAATTAGAATATATAGAAATTCCTATTTCGAATCCTAACAAAGTAATTGACACTACAGGCGCAGGGGATGGATACCGAGCAGGATTTTTATCTGGAATGATTCTCGAAATGAATTTACAAAATTCCTGTCGTTTAGGTTCAATTGTAGGCTCTTTTGTTGTAGAAACTAGTGGTGCTCAAACACAAGTTTATGACATTGCAAGCGTGCGAAAGCGATTCTTAAATACTTATGGATATACTCCTTCAGAAATAGAAAATCTATAGGATGATTCTTTTATTTTTCTCATTTCTATTTAAATCACTCATTTAAGTGAGATAATATCAGCGTAATACATAAGAAATTAAAAAACCGTTTAGAAATTCTTACTTGTTAATAATGGATGTTTCTTTTATCAAGAACTAAAAATTTTTGTAAAATTAACGTGCGGATTGTCGTAACAAAAAACTAAGATTCTCATTGAATTTAAAAGCAAATTCTAAGGTTATATATTTAAGAATATGGTTTAATAATAATGAACATGTCAAATAATAGCGATAACTATGAACTTGATTATTATATAAGTATTATAGATTTCTTTCAAAACCAAAACAAAATCAAAGAAACAACAGAAATTTGGAAAAATAAATCGTTTATTGAATTAATGAAAGTTTTGAAACGAACCAGAAAAAAAGAGTTCGTAAAAAATGCTATTATCTTTATTCTCTCTCTTTTTGATCAATTGCCTCCAGATAATTACAATAACAAGGGAATTAAAGTAAACTC
>JAUWZR010000046.1 GCA_030615235.1 Promethearchaeota archaeon | reverse complement strand
AACCCAAGATGATTAGTTCCATATTTATTACTTGCTCTTTCTTAATTGAGAGATTTCTAACCTTTGCTGTATATTTTGTTTGTTTAGATCGTCTACTAAACTCTGGAGTTCTTTGAGTCGTAATTTTACATCAGGATGGATTGCTAGCGATGTAGCATTTTGAGTTTGGATTTGCATTTTAAGCGCCTCTATATTAGTATTTAATTCATTTGTTTTTTGGTCTTTTAATTTAATATGGTTTTCTAATTCTTCGTATTTTCTTTTAATCCTTATAGCCTCAGTTTTTATTGTTGTAATTTCTTCCTCTTTTGTTTTAAGAGCGTTGTTTGCTTCTTCTAATTGCTGTTGTAGAAAACTCGCCATCTCTCTTTGAATTTTTAGTTTTCCTTCAGTCTCACCTGGAGAAAGACTTTCAGTACTAGGTTTTTGAGCTAGTTGAAGAGATGCTATTTGTGATTTAGCTTTACTTAACTTACTTTTTAATTCTTCTACAACGGAACGTAGAGATGTAGTATCCGATTCGCTCTCTCGGTATATGCTTGATGTAGTATTTTCTTCAATTATTTTATTCTTATACTCTAACTCACTAGTTAATTGAGAAATTATATTTTGCAATTCTAATACATGACGATTCTCTTCCGATCCCTTTTTGCCTTTATCTTTTTTTTGGTATTTTTCTAATTTCTTTTTTAACTCTTTGTTATGTCTCTTTACTTTATTTAGGTTATTTTGGAGTTCTTCTAAGAGATTTTTTGAGATATCGGTGCTCGGAGGTTTATGATCTAATTCTACATCGGAAGTAGTTTTATCTAAGTTTTCTTTAAGTTCAGTAATTTGATCGGTGAGCATAGCAATTTGATTGGTGAGCATTTCATTTTTTTTATCTTTTTCTTCTAAAATTTCGTTATATTCGTCGCTTCCGAAATCTTTACTTTTTAACCTTCTAATTATCGATTCTTGTTTGTTTATTTTATTTTGTAACTCCTGCAGTAATACATTTAAAGGTGCTTTATCTTTCTCTCTAATTTCTTCTACACTAATAACAGATGTATCACTATTCTTTCTTAACTCAAGCTCATATTTCTTTTGTAATTCTATTTTTTCTTTTCTTAAAAAACCCATTCGATCCTTCAATTCGCGCATTTCTCGATCTTTTGCGTCTAATTCAATATTTAGTTTTTCTTCCTTAGCTTTTTTCATTTTTTTCTTCGGAGCATTCTCATCGAACATTTCCTCGTATTTCATGATCTCTACTTCGAGACCGTCAATATTATCTAAATGTCTATTAATTTGAATTTCCTTTTTATCTAATTCAGATTGCAAATCTTGGATTTTCCTCAATAGGTTTTCTTCATCCGTCATTATTATCGTATCTTACCGATTGATTAGAAAAAATAATATCATATATATTTCATCTATTTCACTTTTATAATATTTTTCTTTCTGATAACAAAATTACCACATATCGAAGTCTTTTATAGAAAATTTTTTTATCTTTGAAAGAATTGGAAATAAGCTTATGTAATTAAATGATAAGAAAGCTATAAATAATAACCCTATAATAATAAGTGGTAACGATATGTTGGGTAAATAAACGCGTTCGAATAATATTAATGAGTTTAATATCATCCCAATTCCCATACTTAGGAGTAGGGACGGGATGATCATGTAAAATGCTTCTAAAAAGAGAATTTTCTTAATAGATTTATATTTGGATCCCACAGCTCTCATAATCAGAAAATCTTTCGCTTTCTCCAAAATATTGCCTTTTTGATAGTTATACAGCGCAAAAATTGAGATTATTGCCATCATAATAATAATAAGCGAGGGATATAAAGCAAGGATTTCAAGATAAGAATAATTGTTCTCAAAATTTTGATTTAAATTGACAAAACTAAAGTTTTCTCCTAAATTCGCTTGGACAATCGACTCAATATCTCCAATTACATCATTATACTCACTAGATTGTACCTTAAGCAGGAGAAGATTAATTTCACTCGAACTATAATTCAGATCTCCTTGCATGACTCCTAAATCTACATATCCCGCAAAACCACTGTAAAAACTATCTATAATAACTGCAGAAATGTGAAATGGATGGCCTGTTCCTAATTCCTCAATTCTCATACTTTGATCTAATGGATAATCAAATAGATTATGTCCTAATCCGTCCCCTATCATCATATTGACAGAATCTTCCTCAACAATGTATTCACCATCAATCTCAAAATTTTGTATAATATCGCTTGCATTAAACCCAATTATAGGAATAATAGCTTTTCTATCTTGACCAGCTACCAAATAACCTCCATCTTCGAAATAATGGTACCCGTCTAACTCAGTAACATTAAAAAAATTGATTAAGCGCTGGTCAATTCTTTCAATTTCAGTATAATTAGTTAATTCTTCGACTTTAGAGAGATTAAACAAGTAATTTGGGTTAAGAAAGTCTATATCATTTTGAGTTACGAGAATATCTGGATTGGAGAACATATCATACATTAAAGTGTAGTTTTGAAGGACATCTTTATGACCAATTGCAATTATATTTGTTCCTTGCGATTTTCTAATCCATTCTTGAGAAGAATTCTGTAGAACAGTACTCCCTAATCCTAAAGTAAAAATTATTACAGAAATAGTAGTAAATACAATTAAATATCTCTTAAATTCTCCCCTCCTTCTAAGTGTATTTAGGACGGATATTTTAAAATTATATCCGATTAAACCTATCCACTTTGGAATTGTTGATAATTTTTTTGAAGCGTCGTAGTTCGAAGGAATATCTCTCGAAAATAATTTGATAGTGTTTTGGGTTCCCAATTTCCTTAACACAACTCCAGGAAATAGAAAAATCCCAACTAAACACAATAAAAACAGAATAGGAGTATAGATAACATCAACTTGAAAGGTCGCTATGACTCCTAAAAATGAAGCTATAAAGAAGAAAATTATATATGAGCAAAAACCAATTATGGCTCCAATGAGAAAACCAATAAAAAAAACCACATAAACTTCTGTTAAATAGAAACCATATAATTTCTGTGGGATTGAACCTAATGCCTTCATGATCGCAATATCCCGTTTTTTGGTTATAATCAAGGTACTGGTAACAATAATAACGACCACAAAAGCTAAGATTACCATAAGTATAAGCACTAATGTAGTGAAATCTATAAAGATAATGCTAATTCCGCCTGAAAAAAAGAAGGAATTTTTATAATCATATGTAATAAAGCTGTTAAAACCTAACGATGAGGTGAAATTAATTAGAAATACAGTGAACGCAATAACTAAAACGATCATTACTGTATAAGAGTAGGTGGTACCACGTTTCCTATAGAAATCTTTAAGAGCAAAATCTAATGAAATTTTAACGGCACCGGTTTTTTTTAATTATTTGCTTGAGAATTAACTAGTTCTTCATTTACTATTTTACCGTCTTCAAAAGTTATCACGCGATTTGCAAGTTCTATTAAGTAATCATCGTGAGTTGCAATAATAATAGTTTTACCTTCTTGCTTCATATCGCTAAAGAGATCTCTTATAAATAAACTCGTTTTTTTGTCTAAATTTGCTGTCGGTTCGTCTGCAATAATAATCGGAGGATCGTTTGCTAAAGCTCTTGCTATAGCAGCCCTCTGCTGTTCTCCAGCAGATAGCTGGAAAGGTAGGTGTTCTCTTCTGTCCCCTAAACCTACTTTATTTAAGAGGTTTAACGCTCTTTCTCTTTGTTCTTTTAAACTCATTCCAGCTAATTTCATAGGAAACATTATGTTCTCTTCAGCAGTAAGAGTACTTATAAGATTATAGTTTTGAAATATGAATCCTGTATTTATTAACCTAAAGGTAGCGAGGGATTCTTCTTGTAAGTTAGTAATCTTGATTCCATGAGAGTATATTGAACCCTTATTTGGAGTATCCAATCCTCCGATTAAATTTAGTAGGGTTGTTTTTCCTGCTCCTGATGGTCCTTTAATAATAACGAATCCGGATTCTTTAATTCTTAATGAAATATCATCGACTGCTCTCACTATAAAATCGCCAATTTCATAATCCTTAACTAAATTATTAACTAAGATTAAAAAGTTCCCTTCTTTTAACTCCCTTAAAATTGCGATGTCCTCTATATCTGGAGCCTTTTCGATAAACTCATTCTCCATTTTTAATCCTTAAAGTAAATCTTTTTATAATTCTTTTTTTTATAATTCTTAGTTATTTAAAACCTTATGCCATCATTTCACGCTTAAAGTAAATATTAGGTTGAAATTGACTGATCAGACAAAAGTTTATATAGTGTTAAGTTTCAATTGGATATTTCATAAATAAATAATTTGTGGCATCCTGCAGAAGAACTCTCCCCGATCAAAATTAATCTAAAAAAAAGAGAAAGAGAGAAGCCGGAAATTGAACCTCATAATGAGGTAAAGATTTTGGGATAAAATTTAGTTCCGTATGTTACCATTTAAATTAGGAAATTCCCCAATTCACGGGAAGACCGCTCATTGTTAGGGGATATTTTTATTTACGACTTCCTCTCTAAACAACATTGTAACTCGGCACTATATAAACCTTTGCACCAAACAATAAAGTTTTAACGCGTTTAATTAAAAAAATAGCTAATATTTGAAGTTCTCTCAATCTCGGTTTTTGAACGAAACTATACATTAGTGTCTATTTAAAATATAAAAAATATTTATCTTAAGTAAGACATTTTAATATTAAATAGTTACAAATCATGGTTTTATTATGGATTTTGAGAAATTAACAGAACTTATAATTGAACTAGAAGTAGATGATATTGAGGCTGCTGTAAAAGAAGCGTTAGAAGTAGACGGAAAGGATCCATTTGATGTTATGAACGCTTTAACAAAAGGAATGGACGAAGTAGGACGCCGTTACGAAGAAAAGGAATATTATTTGACTGAACTCGTACTCGCTGGCGAAACGATGAAGGAAGCGTTTAAAGTGCTCCAACCTGCCTTAGCTGCTTCGGATCAATCGATAGATAAAATAAAAATAATCCTTGGGACTGTACAGGGCGATAATCACGATATCGGTAAAAATATCTTAGGATCACTGTTATTGAGCAACGGATTTGAACTGTACGACCTTGGAATGGATGTAGATGCAGATACGATTGTTGAAAAAGTAAAGGAAACTGGAGCTGACATTGTGGCTTTGAGTTCTTTGTTAACAATGACCGTTGAACAAATTAAAGTTGTTCATGAAGCTTTAATTACAGCCGGACTAAGGGATTCTGTAAAATTAATAGTTGGTGGGGCTCCTTTGAATATGGAGCTTGCCCAGAAGCTAGGGGCTGATTTATTTGCCGATGATGCTGTTTCAGGGGTAAAAATTATCAAAGAAGCATTTGGAAAATAATTCTCTTTTTATCTATTTTTATTTTAGACTTTGGCCTTTCTAACTTTATTGAATTAAATCTGTGGATTTATAAATTATAAAGTCGCTTTATATTAAGTTGATTTTTCCAATTTTAAAAGTCAAAAAAGTTGTTTAAAATATAATAAATAATTTTAATTTATTAAGGACAGTATTTCTCTTAGGAGAATTATAAATTAAATTAATTCTAAATACAAAAAATCTTTATAAAAGATATATAAGTCATTGAAGGTAGTTATATTGGTTGAAGAAAAAAAGGAAATAGAATATGACGAGGAATTGGATACGAGAGGATTATTTTGTCCAGAACCACTTTTTGAAGTGAGGACTTTTTCAGAGACCTTGGATATCGGTCAATGTTTTAAAGTTTTAGCCGATGATCCTGCAGCAGAAGCAGATTTGACGAGATGGGCAAAAAGAACTGGGACAGAACTCGTAGAATTCGTAAAAGATGGAGACGATTTGATTTTTTATTTTAAGAAGAAAAAATAACAAGAAAACTGGCATATCTAAAGGGAAAAATTATGAGTATTTATCTTGATAATCAAGCTGCAAAACCTGTCGATGTTAGAGTAATGGCCGAAATGATGATATATTTTAACGAAAAATTCGCAAATCCTGCTTCTCTTCATTGCGATGGAGATATTGCGACAGACATTTTAGAAAAATCGCGAGTAAAAGTTGCTAATTTTGTCAATGCTCCAAATTCATCCGATATCTTATTCACTTCGGGTGCGACCGAATCTAATAATTTGGGGATCATCGGTGCTGCTATGAGGCAGAAGAAAAAAGGAAACCATATAATTATTTCTGAAATAGAACACATTTCAATTTTAAACATCGGTAAATACCTTGAAAGACAAGGTTTTAGAGTTAGTAGGTTAGCGGTGGATAGATTTGGTATAATTCGATTAGATAAGCTTGAAAAGTTAATTAATGACGAGACTATATTAATTTCTATATCTACTGCTAGCAATGAGGTTGGAACGCTACAACCGACTGCAGAAATAAGTAAAATTGCTCAAGAAAAGGGAGTTCTGTTCCATACGGATGCAGTATCTAGCGAAAGTGCGATTCCTATTGATGTTCAAGAAGTCCCAATTGATCTGATAACGCTTTCATCAAACGATATCTACGGTCCTAGAGGGGTTGGTGCTCTCTATTTAAAAAAAGGCGTTCGCGTTAATCCCATAATAATAGGTGGTGGTCAAGAGAGGGGAATGAGATCAGGTTCCGAAAATGTTCCAGGAATCGTCGGATTTGCTAAAGCTGCTGAAATCGCAAAAGATATAATGCCCAAAGAATCAGAAAAATTAAAAACTTTAAGAGATAAACTTATCAAAAATGTTTTAGATACAATTCCAAAATCTTATTTAAACGGTCATCCCGAAAAAAGGCTTCCTCACAACGCACACTTCAGATTTGACTATATTGAGGGAGAATCGTTAATATTAACTTTAAAAGAGCATAATATCGCAGCCGCTACTGGTTCAGCGTGTAGTTCAAAAACATTAGAACCTTCCCATACTCTTATTGCAATGGGTCTTCTTCACGAAGAGGCACATGGAAGCCTACTGGTTTCATTAGGGAGAACTACTCGAGAGCCTGACATTGATCGACTTTTAGAAGTATTACCTGATCAAGTAAAAAGATTGAGAAAGTTGTCGCCTTTAACACCTTCTGATCTACTAAAGAAATATGAAGAGGTAAATGAATAGTATGAAATCTACTCAATATTCTGATAAAGTATTAGACCATTTCAAGAATCCCAGAAATGTAGGTGAAATAGAAGAAGCAGACGGAATTGGTCAAGTTGGGAATCCTGTTTGTGGAGATCTTATGTGGATATATATAAAAGTTGGCAAAAATGATGAAGGCGTGGAGATAATTGAAGATATTAAATTTAAAACATTTGGTTGTGGATCTGCAGTTTCCACATCTTCAATGATAACTGAGATGGCAAAAGGAATGACTCTTGACGAAGCCTACAAAATATCAAGACAAGAAGTAGCCGACGAATTAGATGGACTTCCACCTATTAAAATGCATTGTTCGAATCTTGCTGCTGATGCTTTACAAGCGGCAATTGATAACTACCGCCTAGGCACGAATCCAGAAGTAGAAATCGTAACTTCATGTCAACTAGGTATTCGAGTAATATTAGGAATTGAAAAGTATTTAGGACAGGGAGTCTACGATGCCATTCCAGCTGATTTGGAGGAATTTAGAGAAAAAAGAGTCCTGGTAGTTGATTCTGGAGATGAATCGTTAGAACTCGCATTGGAGTTAACAAAATATACTGGAAGAGTAATTGTAGTGACAGCAGCGAAATCCATTCCTGGTACTGTCGAACTAAGGAAGAAATTAAAGCATTCGGAAGTTAAACTATTACACGAATCAGATCTTCTGGAAATTAAAGGAGAACTGGATGAAGTTGAAAAGGTAACAATTCATGATAACGACGAAGATGAGAATTACGAGCTTTTTGTGGATATAGTAATAGTTTTGGATTATAGAGGTTAATTTTTTTCTACAAATTTTCTTATTTTTTAAAAGCATAATTAATATTCGTAACTTTTTTTATTTAATTTCAGAAAAAGTAAATTTTTAGTTCTTAGATTAATCAATAAATAATAAGAAAGCTCTTTAAATGGAATTATTAATTTTGAAAATTATAAGTAGTGATATAGTGTATCACGATCACACAACTAAAAATATATGAGAAGAATATAAGATGGAAAAAGTAATAATCGTGGGTGGAGTAGCAGGAGGAGCTTCAGCTGCAGCCAGACTCCGGAGGTTAAGAGAAGATTTAGAAATAACTGTGTTTGAAAGAGGACCATTTGTTTCCTTTGCAAATTGTGGTTTACCTTATTACATAGGTCAGGTTATAAAAGAAGAAAGGCGGCTAAAACTTATGACCCCAAAGAGATTTCTCAATCGGTTTAATATAGATATTAAGATAGACCATGAAGTAAAGAGTATTGATAAAATCAATAAAAAAATTATCGTAGAGAATCTTATAAAGGAGAATACGATAGTTTTTGATTATGATTATCTAATTCTTTCTCCAGGAGCAACTCCGATTGTTCCTCCTTTCAAGGGTATAAATGATGTTCCAGTTTTTACTTTAAGGAATATTCCTGATTCTAATAAAATTAAACAATATATAGAAAGTTATAATGTAAAACACGCAACAGTTATTGGAGGAGGATTTATCGGCTTAGAGATGGCAGAAAATCTTAGGCATCGAGGAATTAAGGTGAAAATTGTGGAAATGCTTGACCAAGTAATGGCTCCTTTAGATAAAGAAATTGCTCAGTTCGTCCATCAAGAATTACTCCTAAATGGGGTGTGTTTACACTTAGAAGATCCAGTGGATTCATTTACTGTTGATAGTAATGGAGTTTCTTATGTTATAACTAAAAGTGGAGATAAAATTAAAACCGATATGATAATTTTAGCAATTGGTGTAAGACCTGAGAATCGTTTAGCTAAAGAAGCAGGATTAGATATTGGTCCTAAAGGTCATATCATTGTAGATGAGCAAATGAAAACATCTGATCCTTCAATATTCGCTGTCGGAGATGCCATTCAGATAAAAAGCCTCATTACAAAGCAACCCACCGGAGTACCATTAGCAGGCCCAGCTAATAAGCAGGGTAGAATTGTTGCTGATGTTATAGCTGGACGCAACTCAATATATAAAGGAGTATTGGGCGCTTCTGTAGTGAAAGTATTCGATTTAACTGTTGCTTCAGTTGGATTAAGTGAAAAAGAGTTAAATCAAACTAATATTGAATATGAAAAAATATATGTTCATCCTAATAATCATGCGGGATACTATCCTGGAGCAGAACCAATAACCCTAAAACTAATTTTTGAAACCCCAAATGGAAGGATTCTTGGAGTTCAAGCAGTAGGAGGTTCGGGGACAGAAAAAAGAATTGATGTAATTTCCACTGTCATGAAATTTAGCGGAACAGTTTTTGATTTAGAGGAACTTGAGCTTAGTTATGCCCCTCCGTACGGTTCTGCTAAAGACGCTGTAAACATGGCAGGTTTTGTTGCATCTAATGTACTTAGAGGTGATATGCCTCTCTGGCACTGGCACGATATAGACAAAATAAAAGCAGATAATAGTTTCATCCTTGATGTTAGAACAACTGGAGAATTTCAAGTTGGAACTATTGACGGAGCAGTGAACATAAGCGATTTGAAGTTGAGAAATCGATTGGATGAGGTACCAAAAGATAGAAATATATATGTTTTCTGTGAAGTAGGATTCAGAGCTTACCTTTCTACAAGATTCTTAAGCCAAATGGGCTATAATGTGAAAAACTTAACTGGGGGATACAAACTATTCAAAATAGCAAAAGCTACAACCGAAGAAATTGCTGCTGAGTGTGGAACCTCAGAAGATATAATAGAAGAACTTATTGGAAAGAAACGCAAAATAACTGAGGACTATATAGAAGTAGATGCTTGTGGTTTAGCATGTCCTGGTCCATTAAATGCACTTATTAAATCTCTTGAGATGTTACCACCAAATAAAAAACTAAAATTATTTGCGACAGATCCTGGATTTAAACCCAGTGTTGAAGCATATACTAAATTAAATGAAGCTGTTAAACTATTATCCCTAAAGAAGGAAGAAGGGAAATTAGTAGCCATATTAGAGAAGGATTTCACAACTTTCGAAGAAATTGAATCACCTGTGAAGCCAGAAAAAAAAACCAGGAAACAGTTAAGAGCTCAAGGCGTACCTGCCTTATCAGATATAAGTGCAAATGAATTATACGAGAGACTTGATTCAGAAGAACCTCCAACAATTTTAATTGATGTACGGACTCCACAAGAGTATAATGGAAGAGCTGGACATATAAAAAATTCTAAATTATTGCCTTTAGGTGAATTAATGTATAATACTGATGCATTAAACCAACATAAGGATGACGAAGTTGTAGTAATTTGCCATAGTGGATCACGTTCGATGATGGCAGCCCAATTATTGGTTAGGACTGGCTTTAAAGATGTAAGAAACTTAACGGGTGGGATGCTACTATGGCACAGGAATGGGTTTCCTGTATCACATAAGAATTAACAATAATAGATTTATTTTTTGGAAAATAATTTTCTATTTTTTAGGATTATTCTTTAAACATCAAAACACCACATTTTCCTTTAAATTATAAGTAAAAAAGTTAATTTTGGCGAAATAAATATATATTCAAAATCATTCAAATTACTGAAAATTTCCAATAAATAAATGTAAAAAATGGTGAGAAAATGAAAAAAACAGTTGAAAACTTGTTCGCCGCATTTTTGGGAGAATCTCAAGCGAGAAATAGATATTCTTTGTTTTCAAAAATTGCTAAAAAAGAAGGATATATTTTTATATCACAAATTTTCGAAGAAACTGCAAATCAAGAAAGGGAACACGGTGGTTGGAACTATAAAATGCTCCAGGATATTAAGAAGGAAGACATTTTTGAAGAATTAGAGATAAAAGCTGGTGGTCCTACTACTTATGGAACCACAGAAGAAAATCTGAAATCTGCCATTGCGGGTGAAGATTACGAATGGCAGGAGATGTATCCAGGATTCGCTGACATCGCAGAAAGTGAAGGATATCCAGAAATCGCTAAAAGATTTAGAGCAATTGCTTCCGCAGAAAAACACCATTCAGAGAGGTATGGCAAATTGTTAAAATTAGTAGGCGACGATATCTTCTTTAAGCGAGGAGATAAAGTAGTATGGATATGTCTTGAATGTGGTTACCAAGTTGAATTAAACGAACTTCCAGATGACTTTGTATGTCCAAGTTGTTCACATCCAAGAGACTATTTCAGAAAAAAATGCGAAGAATTCTGAACTAAGAATTTTTATTATAAAATTTAAACAAAATAATTAAATAGTAGAGTTGTAATTATTACAAACAACTATTATCTAAATTGACAATAGTGAAAACAATATGAAACAAAAATCTGTGTATAAATGTGAAGTTTGTGGAAAGGTTATGGAAATTCTTAACCCAGCAGCACCCGAAACTATCTGTTGTGGGCAATCAATGAACTTAATGGAGGAAAAAAGCGCTGATTGGAAAGGAGAGAAGCATGTACCAAAAATTACAATTGAGGGTAATAAAGTTACCGTAGATGTCGGCATTTCTATGGGAACACCCCATCCTATGACCGAAGAGCACTATATCATGTGGATTGAATTAATTTGCAGTGATAATTGCTACAAGAGACAGATGTTGACTCCTGGGATGGAACCTAAAGCTACTTTTGTCGTTGCTAATACAAGTGGTTTAAAAGCTCGCGAATACTGTAACCTTCACGGACTCTGGGTTGGAACTGAATAAGATAAGTTTTAATTCTTTTTTTTTATTTTTTTCTTTAATAGTACAGTTTTTATTGGTTAAAAGAGCGTAACAAAGTCCATAAAAAAAATTATAATTATTTGTAATTAGTCGTATAATTATATAAAAATAAAAAAGTAAAAAATTGAATATTTATTTGTTTAAATTTTTGCGAATTTGGTTTTATCGCTCCCACAAACCGGACAAAACCAATCATCTGGAATATCCTCGAAACGTGTTCCGGGAGCTATTCCACTATCAGGATCGCCGTTAACAGGGTCGTAAACATAAGCACACACTAAACACTTCCATCTTCCGCCCAATTCATAGCTGGTTTTTTCTATTTTTACTTCAGTTTTTTCAGTTTTTTCTTCCACTTCGATTTCTACTCGTGGAATTTCAAATAGATTAGGCATTGCATGCTGATATTTTTTCATGATAAACCTTGCAATTACTATCCTCTGTATTTCTGACGTACCTTCGTAGATTTGATACAATTTTGCGTCTCTAAACAATTTTTCGACAGGAAATGTCCTGATATACCCATATCCTCCAAAAACTTGGATTGCTTCAGTGGTAACATTCATACAGACATCTGATGCAAAGGCTTTTGCCATGGACGATGTAAGATTGCTATCTAAACCTTGATCTCCTTCCCAGGCAGCTTTGTATGTTAATAATCGGGCCGCTTCGATATCCTTATACATCTCTGCTAACTTTAATTGAATCATTTGGTAATTTCCTATAGGTCTTCCAAACGTCTCTCTTTTCTGAGCGTAGTCAATTGCATATTCCATAGCTGATCTTGCGCACCCTACAGCAAACGCTGCGACCGCAGGTCTAGTTTTTTGAAAAGTTTGCATAGCTAAAAGAAATCCTCGACCTGGTTTTGCCAATACATTTTCTTCGGGTATTCTCACATCCTTCAATAGGACAGAACAAGTATTAGATGCTCGTTGACCCAATTTTGGTATATGAGGTCCAGTTTTAACTCCTTCATAATCAGTTGGTACAATGAATCCTGCTATACCACGATGCTTTTTCTCTGGATCAGTCGTTGCAAAAACGGTGATATAATCAGAATATCCAGCGTTAGTTATCCAATATTTAGTTCCATTTAACACAAAATCTTTTCCATCTTTTTCAGCGCGACACTGCATTCCAGCTACATCGCTACCCATTCCTGGTTCAGAAGTAGCAAAAGCGATTAATTTGAAATTTTCTGTTATATCCTTTAATACTCTATTCTTTTGTTCTTCGTTCCCTCCAATAACTATAGGTCCTGAACCTAAATCGTTATCAAAAATTGATGTAGCAGTTCCAGG
>JAUWZR010000162.1 GCA_030615235.1 Promethearchaeota archaeon | reverse complement strand
GTGTCTAAAAGTTATCTCGTGGTAGCTAAATCGTTGAGACTCAATTTGATGTTTTAATTTTAAAATCTTTATTTGCTGTTTGGAGTAAGACTCAATGACTTGTAATATTATTTTTCCTAATTCTGACACTAACAATTCATCTTCCGAAGGATAATACTGGTCCTCATCTGCTCCAAGCGCAACATTTCCCTTCTGAGTACCTCCCGGATTATTCTCAGCGGTTTTTTTATATTTTAAGAAATAAGTTATAATAGTTTTTAGGTTATTGATATTAGGTTCTCCGATTTCTCCGAGGATATCATAAACTTCACTTGGCTTTTTTTGGTAATCTTCGATAGTGTCAGGGCTGATCTTTGGATGATAATCAGAAAACATTTTTTTTCCGTTCATAATTTCTATATTTCAATTCGATAATAAAAATATCTCTCTATGATATAAAGATTTAATATCAATAATGACGTTTATTTCTTGAAACTAATAGATTTTTAAAAGATTATATTTCGCAGTTGATAGTAAATGTCATTTGAATCCGTAAAACAACCATACTATATCTTCAAGATATGCCTGCTCGGTCAAGGAGGTGTAGGAAAAACTTGTATAGCGAGAAGGTTGTGCTTTGATACGTTCGATGCGAATACGAGACTTACTATAGGAATTGATTTTTACATATATGATCTTCCGATTATTGTTGATGGAAATGAAACATTTGTTAGGCTTTCATTATGGGATTTCGGCGGACAAGAACAGTTCAAGCAAATGTTTAGTTATTACATCCATGGAGCAAACGGAATCTTCATGGTTTTTAGTCTATTCAACCTTAATAACACATTGCTTGGTTTGGACTGGTGGTATGAACATCTCGTAAAACAGCATCAAAGCGAAACTCCCAAGTTACTAATCGGATGTAAAACTGATTTAGCAAAGAATCTCGAGAAAGTAGACGAGTTAGTTATAGAAAGCTTTAGGAAAAAACACGATAAAGTAGAATTTATTAAGACTTCTGCGAAGAAAAATTATAATATAAGAGCAATTTTTGTAGAGATGACTAAGAAAATCTTGGATACTCACGGTTTTAAGTATGATAAATTCCTCTAAAAAACCCTTTATACTTTATTTAAACCTAAGATATTAATTTTGTTTGATAAACTAATTCAAAAACTTCCAAGTTATTCACTTCATTCTTCTTTTAAATGACAATTACAATTATAGCAATATTTAGGTTTTGAATCGAATTTAGTTCCGCAGTGAGGACATTCTGATCTATTTTTTAATTTTATTTCCGTTATATTTTCTTTCTTCTCATCATATTTCAAATTTCTAATTAATTTTAAGATTAATGATAATCCTATGGAAATTATTAGGATAGTAATAGCTAGCGCGATAGTTTCGATTAAAAAAGTGGGGAACACAGAACTAAATGATGTTATTGAATACCTCCAATAGAAAACATAAAAAAAAAAATTAGGAAAAAAAAAAAGTTGTTAAATTCATTGAATAAGCTTTTTTGTAATTGTTAAAAATTAGAATTGGTAATAAAGATACAATTACCCATGTAATGTTTATGTATAAAACACCAAAATTTGTGTTATATAAAATTATGTTTGCAAGAAATTGAATAATAAATTGTTGTTCCCCTGCTCTAGGGTCAGTACTCAAATCAAAATCAATGTGAATCCGATAATTAAATAACATGCTAAATATCAGTAAAATCAACAATTGAATGCAGAACACCATTAATTTAATTTTAAATAGTTTTTTTTTCATCATTACTTGAGTGAATACATCTATAAAATAAACTACTTGATATAAGGTAATAAAAGAATAGATAAAAAAATGCCTAATCCGAAAAATTTTTAATATTTGCTTGCTTATTTCCTTTATAGTGCAGAACTTGTTAACTTATTCTTTATTGTTTTATTGTATTAATATCAAAAATTGAGGTTATTTTAGATTTATGAGTTATTCATTCAGTCGTACTAAATTAATTGAAAAAATCAAATTTGGATTGCTAAGTCCTGACGAAATTAGAAAAATGTCTGCTGCCAGAATAATTACGGCAGATACATACGATGAAGATGGTTTACCTATTCTTAGTGGGCTTATGGACCAAAGGTTAGGGACTATTGAGCCGGGACAAAGATGTCAGACTTGCGGTAATCTTGTTAGTAATTGTATGGGGCATTTTGGTCATATAGAATTAGCTAGGCCCGTTATTCATGTCGGCTACGCGAAAAAAGTCCTTAAAGTCCTAAGAAGCATCTGTCCTGAATGCTCAAGGCTAATGTTAACAGAAGAAGAAATGGAAACATTCAGGCAAGAACAATTAAAGCACCGTAGAATTTTCTTTGAAAGTGATGAAGATGCTACGAAGATCGTGTTTAAACGTGCAAGAAAAAGTAAAGTTTGTCCGTATTGCGGCGCAAAAAAGAAAAAAATTGTAATTGAAAAACCTACTACTTTTTACGAAGAAGAAGAAACTAAGGGCTCCCGAAGGATTACTCCTATTGAAATATTAGAACGCCTTAAAAAAATAACAGATAATGACCTTAGGATTTTAGGAGTATCCCCTGAAAATGCGAGACTTGAATGGGTAATATTTACAGTACTACCAATTCCACCAGTATGTGCTCGACCATCTATTACATTAGATAGTGGAATTAGATCAGAAGATGATTTAACCCACAAATTAGTTGATGTTATTCGCATTAACCAACGACTTAGAGAAAATATTGATGCAGGTGCACCTCATCTAATCGTTGAGGATTTATGGGAATTACTTCAGTATCATATTACAACTTATCTCGATAATCAAGTTTCTGGAATTCCACCAGCGAGACATCGATCAGGGAGAGCATTAAGAACTCTTACACAAAGATTAAAAGGGAAAGAAGGAAGGTTTAGAAGTAACTTAAGTGGAAAAAGAGTTGATTTTTCAGCACGCTCCGTAATTTCTCCAAACCCTTTTATTAGTATTAATGAAGTAGGTGTACCAATCGAAATAGCTAAAATTTTAACCATACCTACAAATATAAACGATTGGAACATCGAAGAAATGAAACAACTCGTTCTTAATGGACCTTATAATCATCCAGGTGCAAATTACATAATTAGAAGCGATCGTAGAAGGATAGATTTACGATACGTCAAGAATCGTAAAATTATTTCAGAAATGCTTGCTCCAGGATATACAGTTGAGCGGCATTTAGCTAATGGTGATTTAGTTTTGTTCAATCGGCAACCTTCCCTTCATAGAATGTCTATTATGGCTCACGAGGTTAAAATAATGGATGGTCGAACTTTTAGATTAAATTTAACCGTTTGTCCCCCCTATAACGCCGATTTTGATGGTGATGAGATGAACTTGCATGTCCCACAAAGCGAAGAAGCTCGAACAGAAGCCGAACTGCTACTTAAAGTGCAAGAACACATATTATCTCCGAGATTTGGCGGTCCAATTCTGGGAGGAATTCAAGACTTCATTTCGTCTGTTTTTCAATTTACTAGTTTAGACTCAGTTTATAACAGAAAAGACGCGTTAAAATTACTTTATTTGGGAGATGTTTTTAATTCTAAACCAGAATTTAGTTTAGATGATATAACCCCTGTTAAAACCGATCCTGAGAAGTTATACTCGGGAAAGCAAATTTTTAGTACTCTTTTTCCAGACGATTTGAATATAAGAGTAAAATCGAAATTTTGTAAGAAGTGTGATGTTTGTAAGGAAGAAGATTGTGAATACGACGCTTATGTGGTAATTAAAAACGGTATTCTTATAACGGGAACTATTGACGAAAACTCATTCGGTGCTATGCAGTCTAATAGTATACTACAGCGAGTAATTAAAGACCATGGAAACGCGCGAGGGAGAGAATTCTTAGACAACTCCACAAAAATGCTATTGTATGTTATCCGTCAGAATGGAATGACAATGGGATTGGATGAAGTTTATGTCTCTGGTGAAGCTTATGATAAAATTCAGAAAATCCTAAAAGATGCTGACGATGAAGCAGATAAACTAATCAAAGCTTATCACGAAAATAACACGAAGGTTTTAAGACGAGCCCCCGGACGTTCTATGCGAGAAACACTTGAACTTAGAATTCGACAAGTGTTAGCAGAAGCGAGAAAAATGGCTGAAGAAACCGCAGCTCACCATATTGGAGATGAAGCTCATTCAGTCATTATGACAAAATCGGGAGCTAGAGGAAACATTTTAAATTTAGGACAAATGTCCGCCGTAGTGGGTCAACAAGCGATTAGAGGTGAAAGAATTAATAGAGGATATAGTTCAAGGACTCTTCCACATTTTAAACAAAAAGATTTAACACCTCGAGCAAGAGGTTTTGTCGAAAGCTCTTACCGAAAAGGACTAAATCCCGAGGAATTCTTTTTTCATGCTATGGGTGGTCGAGAAGGTTTAGTAGATACTGCTGTTCGTACCTCTACTAGTGGATATATGCAAAGACGGTTGGTAAACGCTTTACAAGACATGATTATCGAAAATGATGGGACTGTAAGGAATAGTGATAAAAACATTATCCAATTCCGCTATGGTGACGACAGTATAGATCCTATGCATACCGACCATTCTGATGCCGTAAATCTTGATGTTCTTCTGCTCAAAGCTAAAGCACTTGATTTAAACGAAATTCGTGAGGAAATGAAAAAAAGTCCAAAACCTAAAAAGACAACTAAAAAACCTCCCGCTAAAAAACCTACACCCAAAAAAACTGCTAAAGATAAGCCTGAAAAACAAGAAAAAGCAAAAAAGAAAGATCAAGCGCTCAGTGAAGAAGAACTGAGGAAATTGTATAACACAGAGACGAGTAAAAACGCAGAATGGAGAGGGAAAATCACGAAAGGATATTTAGAGTGGAAAAAAGAAAGATTAGGATAATTTATTAAATTTTATAAAGGTCAGATGAAATGGCAAAAGTAACTCAAGAAATTTTAGAGGAAAACTTAGAAGAACTCAAAGAAGATGGTATTCCCGTCGATCTCATTGACAGAATCAGAAATCGTGTCAAAGATGAAGATCTTGAAGAAGAACAGCTGGAATACCTTTTAAACAAGATTTTTGTTAATTATAATAACGCTATTGTCGAAACTCATGAACCTGTTGGAACAGTCGCAGCTCAAAGTATTGGAGAACCAGGAACACAAATGACTTTAAGAACATTTCACTACGCAGGCGTAGAAGAATTCTCAGTAACCCAAGGTCTTCCTAGACTCATAGAAATAGTAGATGCTCGACGCTTTCCAAGTACTCCTCAACAAACAATTTATTTAGAAGAACCGTATAATCAAAGCGAAGAGAAGGCACTTGAAGTTCACAAAAGAATCGAGCAAATTCGGATTGAACAAATTACTCATGATGTTGACTTAGATTTTGTCAATTGGAACATCATCATCAACTTAATACCCGAAATTTGTGAGAAACGCGGTATTGATATAGATTCTGTTCCTGAAATATTAAAACGATATAAAAAAAAGGGAACAATTAGACGCGAAGGTAATTCTATAATAATTGATCCTCAAATAGAAGATATTCAGAATCTGCAAAAATTAAGAGAAAAGATACTTAAAAAAGTAGTTAAAGGCGTACGCGGTATTAAAAGAGGTTTACTAACCCCAACCGACGATAAAAAAGAATGGGTTATTAAAACCGAAGGAACAAATATGCACGGTGTCGTTCAAATCGAAGGGGTAGATACTACTAGGACTGTGTCAAATCATATTCATGAAATCGAAAAACTCTATGGAATCGAAGCAGCTCGAAATATGATAATTAAAGAGGCTCAAAGAGTTTTAGAACAACAAGGTTTAGATGTTGATAAAAGGCACCTCATTATTCTATCCGATTTAATGTGCGTAGAAGGTTCGATTCAATCAATAGGAAGGCACGGAATTTCAGGCTCTAAAACAAGTGTATTTGCCAGAGCAGCGTTTGAAGTCACAGTAAATCAATTACTAGA
>JAUWZR010000015.1 GCA_030615235.1 Promethearchaeota archaeon | reverse complement strand
TTATGTTATAAATGAAGGAACGCCCACAAAGAAGGTTCACATTCTTTTAAATGGCATATCTCTGGAAAACACTATTGTTAATAGAGAAAAAATTGAAAAACTGAAATATAAACTTTCGATAGAAGAGAACGATTTTGTTCTTTTATATATGGGCTATTTATATGGTTTTGCCGGATTAAAGGAGATTATTGATTATTATAATGTTGTTGTAAAAAGCGGCAAATTAAATATTAAATTTTTAATCGTTGGCGATGGTGGAATTTACAATCGTTTGATTAACTATATTAAAGAGATAGATGCCAATTGGGTAATCCTAACCGGCAAAGTTCCCTTCTTCGAAGTTACAGAATACATTGAATTAGCAGATTTATGTTTAATGAGCTTTGATCTTAACGACATTACAAAAAACATTACTCCTGTTAAGGTAATGGAATATATGGCAATGAAAAAACCTGTATTATCCAATAACTTGCCAGGCGTGGTGCTTGAAATAGGTGAAGACAATGGTGTTATTTTTACTAAAAATCAAAGTGACCTCGTTAAAAAAATAGAAGAGTTAAGTCGAAAAAAGGCAGAATTAAAAGAATTAGGTGAGAAAGGATATAACTTAATTAAAAACAATTATTTATGGCCAAAAATTTTAAACCAATTGAGAGAAATAATACTGAATTTGATAAAGAAAAATCGTTCTAGGAATTAAGAACCGATCATGACTAACCAGAAATATGATGAAAAAATAAGAAAAGAATTAGAGTGGTATGAACGCACAAACCAAGACGTACAAGGGAGTTTAATGTACAGGTTTTTCCATTCTAAACTCTTTTTCTCCCCGGAAAGGAATTATCTCAATTTTGCTTTCGCAAAAAAGCAAATGCAATCCTTTATTATATCGAAGTTAAATAATATAACATTCGATAAAACCTTAATTGCCCCATGTGGAACTGGAGATGATCTCAAATACTTGGAAAGTATTTCTAAAGAGTTTTACGGCATTGATTTATCTCCAATAGCACTCCAGCACTGTCCAGAAAATATGATTGTAAAAACTGGAGATATTTTAAAATCAGGATATCCAGATGATACTTTCGATTTAATAGCAAGCCCTCTTTTCTTCCATCATGTCGTAGATTTTGGATTTGATGGTTTTTTAAAAGAATTTTACCGGATATTAAAAAAAAGAGGATATATAGTAATTCTTGAGCCCTCTGTATTTTATCCGTTAAATGCAATCACACGACCGCTAAAGAAGCTAACACGAAATGTCTATGGAGAGGTAGAGGATGAAAAACCCTTTAATCCAATGCTTCTCACGCGCTGTTTGAAGAGAGTAGGTTTTACAAACATAGAATTATGTGCTGCGTCATTTAGTCATTGTAGTTTCTATATCCCCTTAGCGAAAATAATCAATACTTTGACAAGACCTTTCTTAAAAAACAATAACCCTTTGAAATATTTTGCTTGGATAGTCATATTCTGGGCCCAAAAGCAATAGGGATAAAAACTGTTAATATAATAAAGTAATAAAGAGGAATTTGAAGATGATCAATGTAGCCATGTTGACTCCTTTTTTTACAGGAGAGTTAGGAGGACCATATAATGTGATTTCAGAAATCATTCCATATTTAGAAGCTAGAGGGGCTTCAACAACAATTTTCACAACATCAGCAATAGCAAAATATGGTAATAAACGTACAGAATTCTATGAGCATAAATCAAAAAATTTTAGAACATATCGATTAGACTCTTTTTTAAAGTTTAGAGAATATAGAGTTTCTTTTAGTTTGCTTCCTCTTCTTATTAAGCATGAAAAAGAAATTGATCTTATTCATTCCCATGCCTTAAGGAGTTATCAAGAAGACATGGGTTCAATATTTTCATTACTGAAAAAAAAACCTATGGTAATATCTCCTCATGGAGGAATTACTATCAATTGGGATTATAGTGATAAAATACCAAAAATGATTTACGATAAGACATTAGGATATATCAAACGAAAATTAATAAAACCTTATTTTATTGCTGTTGCTAAGAGTGAAATTCCCATGATCAAACAGTACGGCATTGATGATGATCATATCTTTTATATTCCTCATGGAGTAAATACAGAGATTTTTAAGCCAACTTATTCAGATGATTTGAAAAGGAAGTATGATCTTGAAGGTTATGATGTTATTTTATACGTTGGAAGAATAGCTAAGGGTAAGGGATTGAATATATTGATAAAAATCTTAAATAATTTAATTCAAAAAAAGAAAAATGTTAAATTACTAATTGTTGGAGGAGATTCTGGCTATCTATCTATAGTACTTTCATTAATTAAGAAATATAACTTATCTAAATATGTTATTATGCCAGGATTTATTTCAAAAAAAGAATTACCAAAATATTATTCAATGGCAGATTTGGTTGTGTATCCATCAAGACAAGAAATTTTTGGACTTGTAATTCTTGAAGCAATGGCATGTGAAAAAGC
Organism: Promethearchaeota archaeon; assembly: GCA_030615235.1. Taxonomy (GTDB): domain Archaea; phylum Asgardarchaeota; class Lokiarchaeia; order Sigyniarchaeales; family SOKP01; genus SOKP01. The sequence goes on along the minus strand of JAUWZR010000015.1, from coordinate 18,424 downwards.
AGTAATCGGTTCAGATATTATGGGACCTCGTGAAATTATAGTAAATGGAGAAACTGGATATACATCTAACTTCGAAGATTTAAATGAAGTTAGTGAAATGATCCTTAATTTATTAAATGATAGAAAATTGTTAACCGAAATGGGAAAAAATGCTATTAAAAGAATTAAGCAAGTATATTCTTGGAAAAGATCTGCAGAATCCTATTTCAAACTATATAAAGACATTTTAAGTCAAAAAATTTAAATCCTCAAAAAAAAATATTCCTATTATTTTTAAAATTCCCTTGATTTATCAAAATATGACTCTATTTGTTTAAACATTGAAAAACTCGTAATTATTCGATATAATCTGTTAAATAAGGGATTTGAATTTAATTTTGAAAAAAGAACTCTTGCTAAAATTAAATATAATGGTTTAAAACCTCTATACACCTTATAATAAAACCACTCAAATTCTTTTTGAATATGCTTTTTTGAAAAGTCTTCCATATTTAGAATAGCTCTGCGTCTTTCCATTCTCTCATCTATATTACTTCTCAATAATCCTTTTTCCCTACATACATTATACAATTCGGTTCCCGGATAGGGAAAAAAGATCGATAATTGTATCCAGTCTGGTAAACAAATTCGATTACAATTTATTGTTTTCTCAAAATCTTCATAAGTTTCTTCAGGAATACCAATTAAATTATAAGTGCTAACTTTAAGACCATATTTTTTTGCTAAATTTATCGAGTCTATAATATCTTTATTTGAGTAAAATCTTTTTAAAATACGAGTTCGAACTCTCTCACTACCAGATTCTATTCCGATGTTTATAAACCTAAAATTTGCTCGATTCAAGGCTTGAAAAAGAGGTTCAAACCCTATTTTTGGAACAATCCTTAAATTAACTCCATACGATAGTTTATGATCTATTTCCACATTATATTTTACTAATTTTGAGCATAATTCAATCGCAAAATCGATATTTATTCCAATTGTTTCTACTTCAAAATAAATCTCTCTAGTTTTAGGAAATGCACTAATAAGTTCCTTTATTTCTCTCATAACATTATCAACGGATCTAAATCTTACATACTTTCCTGGAGATAATTTTCTTAATGCATGATTACAGCAATAAGTACATTGATATGGACATCCTCTCCCAAGAAAAATTACATGCCTTGTGGTGGGATATTTAATCCATTTTTGCCATATTTTCCTATCAGGAAATGGTAGAATATCTAAATCTTGAATGAATTCATTTGTTGGATTTATTTCGTGTCTTCTATCCTTTTTTATCCATAGATTTTTAATATTAGAAGGCCTTAATCCTGTATTTAACTGTTCAACCAATTCTAAAATTGGAAATTCCCCTTCTCCAACACATAGAGCATCAAAAGCACCTTTAATAACACTATCTGGGTTGAGAGAGGCATGTGGACCTCCGATTATTAAAAATATTGAAGAGAAATTTGATTTAATATATCTAGCAATTGACAATATAAATTTATATTCAGTAGCAACAGCACTAAATCCAATAACATCAGGCTTCATATGTTTTATATAAGAATATACAAAAGATTTTTTTGTTCTTCTTGTAACAACGAGTAAATCTGTCGTGTGACCTTTTGATTTTAGAAGAGATGATATATAAGATATTCCAAATTGTATTTGTTCTTGATTTTGGAGGGGTTTAACTGCGCTCTGGTAGTCTTGTAAGCTAAAAACAAATAATACTTTCATAAGTCTTACTCACTACTTAATTTTATGAATTCTATATGTTTTTTATTAAAAATGAGTTTAATTTTGCATTTAAGTTCTTAATAATAATTCAATTATTATTTACTTAATTATTTTTAATCATAATAACAAGTAATAATCAATATCTTTAAAGTAAAACATGAAAATTACTATAATAACTCCCGTATTTCCTTATCCAATACGTGGTATGCTACAGGGTGTTGAGAGATATGTAGAGAATATTGCATTTCCTTTAAAAAAAATAGGTTATGAAGTGAAGATAATAACTACTTTTAGAAATGGTGGCAAAAAAAATGATAATTATAAAGGAATTCCTATATTAAGACTTTCAGATTCTCACAAATTTTTTGGAAGATTAGGCTCACTTTTCTATTTAAATTTTATCACTTTTGGATTTAATCTTTTTCGTAAGAAAAATGTAATATTTTATCAAAATTCAGATATCATTCTTGTACCTATGGCAATACCTTTTTCGAAATTTTTTAATCTTAAAAAACTTTCGCTGATATCAATTTTTTTCCATTACGATGAAATAAAATCTTTTAGAGATTATTTTACTTATTCTTCATTACATTATCTTCAAAAAAAACAATTTAAAAGGCACAAAAACATCATTACAATTTCAGAGAATTCTAAAAATGATATTATTAAGAATTATGGAATAAATAAAAAAAATATTAAAGTTATTCCAATAGGTATTGATCATAAAAAATTTAATCCAGAAAATAAATCAAAAGAAATAAGACAGAAGTATGGAAATAATATTTTATTATTTTCTGCAATAATGATTCCCAGAAAAAGAATACCTATTTTATTAAAAGCTATGTCTTTTGTTATAAAGGATATTCCTGACGCTCATTTAATATTAACGGGAGAAGGTCCTTTATGGGGTTATTGTAAACAATACGCAAAATCATTAAATCTTCAGAATCATACATCATTTTTGGGATTTGTCGATGAAAGCGCCTACCTCAAATACCTTGCATCTTGCGATATTTTTATTTTACCCTCTGAAAAAGAAGGTTTTGGTCAAGTTATGCTAGAAGCAATGGCAAGTGGAACACCAGTAATTTGTGCGGATAAACCACCTATGTCTGAAATAATTGAAAATGGTGGTTTAACTTTTAAATTAAATAATTCTGAGGATCTTTCTAAAAAAATTCTAGAAATATTAAATGATAGAGAGAAATTAGAAGAATTAAAAAAAAATGCGCTAAACATAGCTAAAAAATACAAATGGGAAAAAATTGTAGAAAATTATATAGATATTTTAAAACAAGTTAAAAATAGATAAGAATATTTAGAAAAAAAGAAAAAAAAACCTTCTCGAGTTTAACAAGAAATCTATTTTCTTATTTCTACGATTGATAAGACATTTGCACCTGTAAATGGTTTATTATGTTTTGATTTTTTTGCGTAATTAATATTTGTTTGAACCCATTCAATTTCACTAATCTTTCTAAAAAAGTAAATTTTTATTGATTTTACTTTTAATAAATCTTCTTTAAATATTTGAGCTGAGAAAAGTGTTTGATCCCATTCAGTATGCGCTGCTATTGGTGCTGTCAGTATAAAAATTCCACCTTCATTAAGTAAATTATGGCAAACATGTATCACATTATCTGCTGCATAAGTTATTAATTTAGAATCACCTTTCACGTATTCTGGATTATCTCCCGCATCTGAATCCATATGTTCAAATGTAGAGATTGAAAAAATAAAGTTAAATTTATGATCTGGACGATATTCATGTATATCTTTATTACTCACACCCCATCCTTTCTCATATTTATCTACAACCACTTTAGAGTCGATTATGTCTTGGAAATAAGTATAATAATGATTGGTTACATTTCCGATCTCCAAAAAATTCCTGCTTCCTTCTTTTTCCATATAATGCCTTATAATTGGAATTTCAATCGCACGCTCAGTTAATCGGTTATTTCGATATGAATGGTAAAAATATTTCAAAGTATTATCATTAAATATAAAATTTTCGACCTCTTTGAATTTAGCTTCTAAAATTTTAACTAAAATTAATGGGGGAAACATTGAACCTAAGATTTTGTCTAGAAATTTTAATTTCTCTGCAAGAACTCTTATTAATCCTTTATATCTCATATTTTAACAAATAATCTTTTCACTTAATAATGATTTTTGATAGATTAGAACTTTCCTATCTCATTCTATACAATATTTAAATTAATAAGGGTTCCATAATTAAATTTAGCTATAAAAAAATCATTAACTCTTAATTTATGTCATTTTCGGGAAAAACTTTAAAAAATTTTGCACTAATCTTAATTACAGAATCTATTGGACTTTTTTCTAATTTTGCTATAATCTATATTTTATCACAGCTTTACTCTCCTAGCAATTTATCTTCCTATACGTTTTCCTTCACTTTTATTTCATTCTTTGCGATTTTTGCTAATTTTGGATTAGGGGCTACATTAATCCGTTATTTATCAGCTCAAAAGGATAAACAAAAAGGAAATACACAAAAACTAATAACAGAGGGTTTTAAATTAATTTTTATATTTTCAGCAATTACATCATTTTTCTTATATATAATTTCAATTTTCATTAATCAGATTTATAGTATTCCTGATCTAGGAATAATTCTTAGTTTTGCATCAATTTATTTGTTTTTTTCAAATATAATCCTATATTTTGAAAATACATTTTTAGGTGTTTGGTTATATAAGTATTATGCGTTATCTAAAATTGTATTCAATTCATTAAAACTGGCTATTATTCTTTTAAACTTCGTATTAAATTTATCAATTCCAATAATAATGGCATTATATGCCTTAATATCATTAATCCATTTCCTTTTTGTTTTGATTATTCAGGTTAGATTAAGATTTATTAATAGAGTTTTTAGTTTTGATAGTAAAGTTACTAAAAAGATTTTAAAATTTTCAGTATTTATTTTTTTACCCGAAATCCTTCTTTTTATTATTACAAATTTTAATCAATTTATTCTAGCATTCTTTATAAGCCCATATGATTTCGCTGTTTATTCTATTACTCTTTTAGTAATTCAGACAGTATCAGTGCCCATAATAATTTTCTCTAAATTAATCTTTCCCTATGTTTCATATTATTTACCAAGAGAAAAAGAAAATGGAGAAGAAGTTAGGAATATATTTAACTTAACTTTTTATTATGGTCTATTAATAATGATACCATTAACCATATTTTTCTTCATTTTTTCAGATCATATTATTGTAAACATTTTTGGGTTTGATTATTTTAATGCATCTTTTTACCTTAAAATTTATATATTTTATTTAAACTTTAAAATGATAGATCTTGTAGGAGGACATTTTCTATGGGCCGCGAATAAACCTAAACTAGTATTTAAATTGTATGCTATTACAGCTGTTTTCACAATAACGCTAACGATAACTTTAATACCATTCCTTTTTACATATGGAGCAATTCTAGCTGTTATAATTCCACATATTGCATATATTTTAATTACTTTAATTATAGTTAAGAAAATGAATAAAATTCAATTTTATTTTAATATTAAGATTTCTCTCGTAAAGTTTTTACTTTCTTCAATAGTTTCAGGAATAATTGCTCAATTTTTAATAATATTTTTAAAAATGAATTATTATAACATATTTAATTTAATTTTTTTGTCAGTTTTGTATTTTGGATTTACTGCTTTATTTCTTTTTATTACAAAAGCAATTCAGTTCAATCAAATTAAAGAGTTAGTAAAAATCATAAGAGATTCATTAAAAGGTTCAAATTTTTTTTTTTAATTGTAATTTTATAGCAATTAAAGATTTGTATTCTTAGAGAAATCTAATTATTCTCATTTTAAATACAAATGTTAAACTTAAAATTGACTAAAAAATTAAAACTAAATAAAAATGGAAAAGCTAGTCTCAATATTATTAGTAAATTTTAATAACAAGCATTTTACGATTGAATGTTTGAAAAGCTTAATGAAATTGAATTACAAAAATTTTGAAATAATAATTACTGATAATGGTTCAACACAATCTAATTATTTAAAATTGAAAGAAGAAATTAAAAAATTTACCCCTAAATTAAATATTAAATTAATTAGAAGTAATATTAAACTCTATTTTGCTGGAGGTACGAATAAAGCAATAAAAGAATCTAATGGAGAATATATTTGTTTATTAAATAATGATACAGAGGTTGAACCAAATTTCCTTGATAAAATTATTAATTACATGGAGAAAAATGAAGAAATTGGAATGTTATGCCCTAAAATTGTTTATTTTACGAAACCTAATTATTTATGGTATGCTGGAGCATATTTGAATCCGAGAACAATATACTTTTCTTATCTTATTGGGACAAATCAAAAAGATAATGGACAATACGACCAAATAAAGGAAACTTCATATGTTGCTGGTACAGCATTATTTACGAAAAGAGATGTTATTGAAAAAATAGGCTTGTTGGATGAAATCTTTTTTATGTATTCTGAAGAAGTCGACTGGAATTATAGAGCTAAGCAAATTGGATATAAATTAATTTATTTTCCTGAAACAGTTGTATACCATAAGGTTAATCCAATTACAAAAGAAACCAGATTAGGTTATAGAGAAAACCCATTCCAAGTTTATCTTTATACTCGAAATAAAATTATATTTACTTTCAAAAATTATTCTCTTCTTGATATAATTCTTTTTTTCTGTATATATCAATTACGAGCTTCGTTATTCGAAATTCTATTCTCTATTCTTCAAAGAAAACCAAAATTTCTAATTGCTCAATTTAGAGCATTAGTTATGGGTATAATTATAGGATTAAGAAGAAGAACAAATAGAAATTGTCGAAAAATAATAAAACAGGAATATAAGTATATTAATACGTTTAAAAAATATCGAAGTTAATTTAATAATATAAGGTGAAATTTTGAAAGTTATAATTTTAGCAGGAGGATGGGGTACAAGACTTGGACACTTAACAGAATTAATTCCCAAACCAATGGTGAAAATTGGTAATAAACCTATTTTGTGGCATATAATGAAGATATATTCTCATTATGGTTTTAACGAATTTATTATTTGCTTAGGAGTAAAAGCTGATATAATAAAGGATTATTTTTTTCATTTTAATACAAGAATTAATGATTTCTCAATAGATTTATCAAACGGAACTATTGAATATTATAATAAAGAAGATGAAGTAGATTGGAAAGTAACTTTAGTTGATACAGGTTTAAATACACTAAAGGGAGGCCGTATAAAAAGAGTTGAGAAATTTTTAGACCCAAATAATAATATGGTCACATATGGAGATGGTGTAGCAGATCTAGATATTCAAAAATTAGTAGAATTTCATAAAAGTCATGGAAAACTTATGACAATAACAGGAGTACATGCTCCCGCTCGATTTGGAGAAATAATTGAAAACAAAGGATTAATTAAATCATTTAAAGAAAAGTCTCAGACTTCAGTTGGTTTAATAAATGGTGGTTTTATGGTTTTTAATAATAAATTTCTAAATCTCCTAACTCCTGATGAAAATTGTGATTTTGAGCGTGGTATAATTGAGGATTTAACTGAGAAGGGCGAAGTTATGGTATACAAACATAAAGGTAATTGGGAATGCATGGATCATGAAAGAGATGTTGAACATTTGAATAAATTGTGGAATAAAGATAATGCTTTTTGGAAGTTTTGGTGATGAAAAAATTATTTACGGGTTTTTTTGAAGATAAAAAAGTCCTATTAACGGGACATACAGGATTTATCGGCTCATGGTTAGCAATATGTTTAATTGAGTTAGGTGCAAAAGTTGTTGGTTATGCTTTACCTCCTTTAACTAAAGATGATAATTTTGTTGTAACTCATCTTCATAAACGGCTTGTAAATAGTATCGGGGATATAAGAAATTATTCCAAACTATTAGAAGTTTTTAAAAAAAATAAACCAGAAATTGTTCTTCATTTAGCTGCTCAACCAATTGTAAGAAAATCATATAAAAATCCTAAAGAGACCTATGATGTTAATGTTGGAGGGACTATTAATATATTTGAAGCATTTAGAAAAATGAAAACAAGTAGAATTTTAATTAATTTTACAACAGATAAATGCTATGAAAATAAAGAATCATTAAAAGGCTATAATGAAAATGATAGGTTAGGAGGATATGATCCTTATAGTTCAAGTAAAGCATGTTCTGAATTAATAACTTCTGCATATAAGAGCTCTTTTTTTAAGACTCATAATAAAAAATTAGTTTCGTCTATAAGAAGTGGAAATGTGATTGGAGGGGGAGATTGGCAAGAAGATCGCTTAATCCCAGATTGTATGAGAGCATTTAATCAAAATCAAAAAATAAAAATTCGAAATCCGGAATATATTAGACCTTGGCAATATGTGTTAGAACCTCTTAGAGGTATTTTAACATTAGCAAAGGAAATGTGGGATTTAAACAATATTTATTCTGGTGCTTGGAATTTCGGACCAAGTTCAAATATGATATTTTCAGTAAAGGATATGGTAGAAAAAGTTATAAAATGTTTAGGAAAAGGAAAGTACGATATTATTTTTGATGAAAAGACTAATATATTACATGAAACTAAATATCTTACACTTGACTCATCAAAAGCCGAGAAATTCCTTGGATGGAAAACTATTCTTAATATTGATGATACAATAAAATTCTTGTGTGATTGGTATAAAGAAGATAAAATTAATTATGATTTCGATGTAGATCAAATTAATAATTATTTCAAAAAAGTAAATGAAAAAAAAAATTAAGAAGATAAAAAATTTATGAAATTTGTAAAAACCAAATTAAATGGATTAATAATAATTGAACCAGAACCATTCCTAGATGAACGTGGTAAATTTTATAGAATTTATTGTGAAAATGAATTAAAAGAGATTGGTCATAGAAAAAAAATTGCGCAAATAAATCAATCATTCATAAATAATAAAGGAGCAGTGAGAGGAATGCACTTTCAATATCCTCCAAAAACAGAAATTAAAATAGTAAAGTGTCTTAAAGGTTCAGTCTTAGATGTTGCAATAGATTTAAGAAAAAACTCGGATAATTTTTTAGGTTGGCATAGTGAAATTCTATCTGAAAAAAATATGAAAATGCTTTATATTCCAGAAGGATTCGCTCATGGTTTTCAGGCTTTAGAGAAAAATTCAGAGTTGTTATATTTACACACAGAATTTTATAGCCCAGATTACGAACAAGGCATAAAATACGATGATCCAAAAATAGGCATTAATTGGCCTTTAGAAATAACCGATGTCTCAGAGAGGGATAAATCATTTAAATTGATTGATGATAGTTTTAAAGGTATAGAAATATGATATGCAGATTTTGCAAAACCGAGCTATTTAATGTTTTTATAGATCTTATTAATTCTCCCCCATCAAATTCTTTTTTAACAGAGAATGAATTAAATAAACCAGAAATTTATTATCCGCTTAAAATATATATATGTCATAATTGCTTTCTGGTTCAGATTGATGAATATAAACAATCTGATGAAATTTTTAACGAAAAATATGCTTATTTTTCTTCTTATTCTTCATCTTGGTTAATTCACTCAAAGAATTATGTCAATATGGCGATACAAAAATTTCAATTAAATAAAAAATCATTTGTAATAGAAATTGCTTCAAATGATGGTTACTTACTACAGTATTTTAAAGAACGAGGCATTCCTTGTTTAGGGATTGAACCAGCCTCAAATGTTGCTGCTACAGCAAAAGAGAAAGGATTAAATATTATTGAAGAATTCTTTGGAGCCGATTTGGCAAGAATTTTAGTCGCTGAAGGAAAAATCCCCGATTTACTAATTGGAAATAATGTTCTTGCGCACGTTCCAAATTTAAATGACTTTATTCAAGGATTAAAAATACTACTCCATCATAAAGGTGCAATTACTTTGGAATTTCCTCATTTATTAAAATTAATTGAAAAGAATCAATTTGACACGATCTATCATGAGCATTATTCCTATTTTTCATTTTTCACTGTAAATAATATATTTAAGTTTCATGGGCTCGAGATTTTTGATGTTGAAAAATTGCCTACTCACGGCGGCTCTTTAAGAATCTATGTTAAGCAGGCAGAAGATAAAAGCAAAGTGATACTACAAAGTGTCGAAAATTTAATCAATCTCGAAATTGCGAAGAAAATTAATAACATTGATTATTATAAAGGATTACAAAGCAAAGCGAATGATATAAAATATGATTTGATTAACTTCTTAATCACTCAAAAAAAAAAAGATAATTTAGTAATAGCTTATGGAGCAGCAGCTAAAGGTAATACACTTTTAAATTATTGTGGCATTAAAAAGGACTTGATTAAATTTATTGTCGATATTTCACCTAAAAAACATAATAAATTTCTCCCTGGAAGCCATATTCCTATCCTACATGAAGATGAAATCAAAATTTTTAAACCAAAATATATCTTAATTTTAGCATGGAACATTAAAGAAGAGATTATGAAACAATTAAATTATGTTAGAGAATGGGATTGCAAATTTATAATACCAATACCAAAGGTGATGATAGTATAAAAATATTAATAACAGGTTCTACAGGTTTTATTGGAAATTACGTCATAAAAGAATTACTAAAACAAAAAAAATATGATATATTAGCGACATCGATAGAACCAGTTGGAACTTTAAATCATTTCGAATGGATCGATCAAGTTAAATATATAAAATGTGATTTAAATCAACAAATTGAAAACTATTTTACATATTTTGATAAACCAGATTTATTAATTCATTTAGCATGGGAAGGATTACCTAATTATTCTGAATTATACCATTTTGAGAGAAATCTTTTCACTAATTACTTTTTTATTAAAAATATGGTTTTAAATGGGTTAAAAGATTTTTCAATTATTGGCACTTGTTTAGAATATGGTTTAAAAGAAGGGTGTCTATCAGAAACTATGCAAACTAATCCTGTCACTCCATATGGTTTAGCAAAAGATACTCTAAGAAAATTTATTGAAGAACTTAATCTTAAATTTGATTTTAAATTTAGATGGATTAGACTTTTTTACATGTATGGTAAAGGACAAAATCCAAATTCACTTTTATCTCAGTTAGATCGTGCTTTAGATAGAAATGAAACGATTTTTAATATGTCTGGAGGAGAACAATTGAGAGATTATCTACCTGTCGAAAATGTTGCTCAATATATCGTAAAAATCTCTCTTCAAAATAAATATAATGGTATAATTAATTGTTGTAGTGGAAAACCCATATCTATAAGAAATTTTGTTGAAAATTACTTAAAAGAAAAAAAGAAAACTATTACTTTAAGTTTGGGCTATTATAATTATCCTAAATATGAACCAATGGCATTTTGGGGAAAGAATTCGAAGTTAAAATTAATTTTATCTAATTAAAATCAAAGATCAATTATTATTTTCGGAAATCGCTACTTTAATAAATTTATCGCCCTAAAATGATAAAATTTAAAAATGCTTAACCGAGATCTTAGACTCTTAGAAAATTCAGTGAGAAATGAATAATAAACTAATTATGTTATTAAATGTTTTAAATATTAAGCTATTTAAGTTTTCAATATAAATATAAGATAATTATCACGATATCATGGCATTCAAATTATGTATGATTAACCTATTAATAAAAGAAATGAAAAATTTCATTAAGAATAAAGGTCTCGTCGCGCTTTTTAAGCATTCATTCACTTATTCAAGACACATCTTATATATTCTCTCTTCCAAATTCAAAATTAAGAAAATAGGTCAAAATTATTCATTAAATAGTTTGGTAAATTTCACTTTTCATCTTAATAATGGTTATATTATGCCTTTTCAAAAAGAATCTGAGATTTTACGGTTATTAAAATATTTAAAGATGAAAAAACCAAAAATTATATTAGAAATTGGTACCGCATCTGGTGGAACTTTATTTTTATTTACTCGCATTGCCTCAAGTGACGCTACCATAATCAGTATTGATTTACCAGGAGGAAGTTTTGGAGGGGGATATTCCAAGAAGAAAGAATACCTTTATAGATCGTTTAGATTACCACATCAATTATTGTTTCTTTTAAGGTGTGATTCACATAATAACCAAACATTATTGAATATTAAACGAATCTTAAATAAGCGGAAAATTGATTTTTTGTTTATTGATGGAGATCATAGCTATAAAGGGGTTAAAAAAGATTTTGAAATGTATAGTCCCTTAGTAAATAAAGATGGCTTAATAGCATTTCATGATATCGTGATACACCATAAATATAAAACTGTAGATGTAGTTAAGTTCTGGAATGAAATTAAAGTTAAATTTAACCACGAAGAAATAATAGATGACGTCGATCAGGGGATGTTTGGTATTGGGCTTTTAAGAAAAAATTGATGAAGCTTTGCGATAAGTCTTATTCTTTAAGAATTAAAATATATTATTAATGAAAATACTACTTTTTCAAAATTATGAGTGTATATAATTATTTCAAATATCTTACATTTCATATTTTAACCTTGAAATTATAAATTCGATAGATTTTAACGATAGAGAAGAAATATGAGTCTAAAGAATAGGATATCACCTGAAAAAAGAAGAAGTTCTCTTAAAAAGCTATTAGAGGAACGAGCGTTTATTAGGGCTATTGAAGCACATAGTGGACTTAGCGCGATTGTTGCTAACAATATAAAAGAGCAAATTGGTAATAATACCCACGAATTTGACGCGATTTGGGAAAGTAGTTTAACTGATAGTGCCGCAAAAGGATACCCCGATGCTGAAATAATCGGTCCAGAGTCACGATATGAAACAATAAGGCAGATTTTAAACTGTTCTCATAAACCTCTAATAGTGGACGGAGATACCGGCGGAGAAGCAACCAATTTTGAATATTTTATCCGCACTCTTGAAGATATGGGTGTATCAATGGTGATAATTGAAGATAAGAAATTTCCAAAAAGAAATAGCTTAGAACCGGGCTCAAAACAGACTCAGGAAGATCCAGACATTTTTGCTGTAAAAATCGAACGAGGTAAGAAGGTCCAAATATCTCAAGATTTTATGGTAGTAGCTAGAATTGAAAGTTTCATTTCAGGTTTGGGATTAGAGGATGCTCTTTTTAGAGCAAAAAAGTATTTAAAAGCCGGAGCAGATGGGATATTAATACATTCTAAAATTGATACTCCTGTTGAGATACTAAGATTTGCAAAAGAGTATCAGATATTGTCAGAAAAATTGGGATTTCGGAAACCTCTAATCTGTGTTCCAACAACCTATAGTACAATAACAGAAAGAGAATTAAAAGCAGCTGGATTTAATGTTGTAATATATGCTAATCACCTCCTTCGTTCTGCTCACAAAATTATGAAAGAAACGGCTTCTAATATCCTGAAAAACCAAAGGGGTTTTGAAGCAGAATCATTGTGTAGCCCTGTAAAAGCTATATTTGAAGATGTAGGCTTTTTGGAAGTTAAAGAAAAAGATCTGAAGTATATAAAAGGTAAAGTGAAGGTCATAATTCCCGCTGCTGGAAAGGATCCTGCTTTTACTCTACCCAAGTCACTTATAGAAATAAGTGGCAAACCGATACTCCAAAGGCAGATTGAAGCCTTAAATGCATGTGGAATTAAAGATATTACTGTCATAAAAGGTTATAAAAAAGAACTATTTAACATCGATGGTGTAAAATATATAGATAATAATGAGTATGATAAGACGCACATTTTACATTCTTTATTTAAAGCAGAAGAAGATATGATCAATGGCTTCATATATATCAATTCAGATATCATTTTTAATCAACAAATCATAAATCGCTTAGTTGACTCAAAAAATGATATTGTATTAGTAGTCGATAATTCTTACGCTTATCATAAACACGATATAGATAAAAAACTCGATTTAGTTTTAACAAGGAACAAACCTTCCAGCGAAAGAAGAGTAATAAGCATGAAGAAAAATGAAGTCGTGAGAATTGGAAAAAATTTAGATAAAGATATGGCTGATTATGAATTTATTGGTATAGCTTATTTTTCTGAGTATGGTGTCGATATTATAAAAAAATTGTTTTACGAGCTCAAAAATAATCATAAAGGTCTCTTTCAAGAATCTCATTCATTTGAACAAGCCTCTTTTACTGATTTTATTCAAGAGGTAATTGATAATGGTTTTGAAGTAAATATTTTAGACACTCATAAAGGATGGTTAGAGATTCACGATCAAAACGATGTAGAAGTTGCTAAAGAAATATTATAATGAAGTATTTCTTTGTTAATTGTTTTAGTAAAAAAATACAGTAGAAAAATGCAGGAATATATTGGTTATAACGCGATTAAAAACCTTGAAAGAATTTTAAAGAAAAATTCCTTTAGAAACATCTTCCTAATTACTGGAAGAAAATCTTTTGAAAACACTAAAATTCAAGAAGTTATGTATAACGCTCTTAAGGGATTTAAATTCCTGTGTTTTAACGATTTTACTCCAAATCCTAAACTCAAAGATATAAAAAATGGTTTAAATTTGTTTAAAAATGAGTCATATGATGCAATTGTCGCTGTTGGAGGAGGTTCCGTTATTGATATGGCAAAGAGTATATCACTATTTTCTACTAATGAGGGAAATCCCGAAGATTTCATTCTGAAAAAAAAAAAAATTAAAAACAAAGGAACTCCACTGATAAGAATCCCAACCACCTCTGGCTCAGGTAGCGAAGCGACACACTTTGCTGTAGTTTATATTGAAAAAAATAAATATTCTTTAGCCTATCCAGAACTTATGCAACCTGAATATGTAATAATAGACCCTCAATTTACGTACGATTTACCTAAAAATATTACTTCGTATTCGGGTATGGATGCACTTACTCAAGCAATCGAATCTTATTGGAACATTTATTCGACCAATCAATCAAAGCAATTTTCAAGAAAAGCAATAGAATTAATAATAGAAAATCTCTTAAAAGCGGCCAGGAATCCTGATAAAGAATCCCGATTAAATATGGCCCTTGCTGCTAATTTTGCCGGAAAAGCTATAAATATAACTAAAACTACAGCTTGTCACGCTATTTCTTACCCAATAACGTCCTATTTCAAAATACCTCATGGCCAAGCAGTATCTATAACCCTACCTCCAATGATTGAATTCAACTATAAGGTTAGCGAACAAGACATTTTAGATATACGTGGTATAAAATTTATTAAAAAATCTATGAACGAGCTGTTTTCTCTTATAGGAGCTTCGGATAGTTTGGAATCAAGAGAAATAATTACACAACTTATGAAAGATATTGGACTTGAAACCAAACTAAGCGATCTTGGTATTAAAAATGAACAAGATATTGATTTAATTATTAAACACGGATTCAATCCCGAACGGGTTAAAAACAATCCAAGAAAAATAACTGAATATCAACTTAGAAAGATATTGGACGAAATCAAATGAAGGTTATAATTTTAAACGCCGGAGTCGGAAAAAGATTTGGAGATTTGACAAAGTCGAAACCTAAATGCCTTGTTAAAATTTCTGAGAACGATACTATTTTGGATTACCAATTAAAATCCATTCTAAAATGTAACCTAAAAGAAATCATAATACTTACCGGACCATTTGAGGATCAGATTAAAAATCATATTAAAGTTAACTTTCCTGAGTTAAAAGTAGAATTTGTTCATAATTCAATTTACGATAAAACTAATTACATATATTCCCTCTTTTTACTTCGTGATAAAATTAGAGATGATATAGTACTAATGCATGGAGATTTAATTTTTTCAGATGAGATTTTAAACGGATTAATATTTTTCAAAGAAAAAAATTGCGTGCTCGTAAACAAGGAAATACCCCCCCCTATAAAAGATTTTAAAGCGTTGATAATCGACGAGCGCATAGTTAAAATCGGAGTAGATGTTTCTGGACCGGAAAGTGCTTTCTTGGCCCCTCTCTATAAATTGACGGACCAATTTTTTAGGAGTTGGCTCGATCAAATTAGTGCGTTTATCAACGATAATAAGGTAAACTACTACGCTGAGGACGCGTTAAACGAAATTCTAAACCAGCTCAATTTGAAACCTTTCTATATTAACGACTTAAGTTGTAAAGAGATTGACGATTTTGAAGACTTAAATTATATTAAAAAAATAATCTTAGAAAAGAGCAAAAAATAAATAAAGCGAGATAATAGTTATGATTTCTTGTCAAAATTTTTTCGATATTTTGAACAAATACGACCTCTCTTTTTTTACAGGCATTCCCGATTCCACGTTTAAAGAATGGATGAAATTTCTCGTAGATA
Organism: Promethearchaeota archaeon; assembly: GCA_030615235.1. Lineage (GTDB taxonomy): Archaea > Asgardarchaeota > Lokiarchaeia > Sigyniarchaeales > SOKP01 > SOKP01. The sequence continues at coordinate 2,399 of JAUWZR010000015.1, read as the reverse complement.
AAGACGAAACTGTGCTAAAAAATTTAATTGCTTGTAACGAGTGCGAAGCGGTAGCTTTAGCTGCAGGTTATCACTTAGCAACTAGGAAAGTAGGCGTCGTCTATATGCAAAATTCGGGTCTCGGAAAAACAGTAAATCCCTTAACTTCTTTGTGCGACCCAGATGTTTTTTCTATCCCAGTCCTTCTAATGATCGGGTGGCGCGGAGAGCCCGGAAAAGTGGACGCTCCACAACATAAAAAAATGGGAAAAATAACTTTATCGTTACTAGAGACCCTTCAGATTCCATATTGGATTATAGAGCCTGACTTAAAAAGTATTGAGAAAAAAATAAAAGCCGTAGCCGACCATTTTAAAACTAAAAAAAGCCCGTACGCTTTTATCGTAAGAAAGAACCTATTTCAAGAATACAATTTAGAGAAACAAAGAAGGAATGATTATACCTTATCGAGAGAAGAAACAATCAAAATGATAATGCAGAATTTAAATAACGATGAAATAATTGTTTCTAGCACGGGATTTGTTTCTAGAGAGGTATTCGAATTAAGAAACTCGAGGAAAAAAGACCATCACAAGAGTTTTTATAACATAGGTTCGATGGGGTGCGCCAGTTCAATTGGTTTAAGTATTGCGCTTCAAAAACCCCGCACAAGAGTTATTGTATTTGACGGGGATGGCGCAATAATTATGCAAATGGGTGCATTTACCACAATCGGAAAATATTCTCCAAGTAATTATGTACACTTCATCTTCGATAATCAGGCTCACGAATCTACAGGAAATCAACCAACCAATTCCGACTCAGTTAATCTCGCCCAAATTGCCTTGGCATCTAATTTTAAAATGGTTGTAACTATTCATACCAAAAAAGAATTAATTAAAGTTCTCAAAGAATTCAAGAATCAAAAAGGACCGTTGCTATTTTTAATTAAAACAAAAGTAAGCACCCGCTCTGATTTAAAAAGACCCGATAAAACTCCGATTCAGCTGAAAGAAGAATTTATGAATTTTCTCAATAGTAAATCCTAATTGACCTATTTATAAAAGAAAATAAGGTTGAGCTATAATAGGGATATGATGGATGAAAATGGTCCTTCAAGCCTTTTCATAATATTCTGTAAAAAAAATGCTCCAAATTATTCATAACACCAAACAGTTTATCATATATTGTGAAATGGAATTGATCAAATTAAAAATGAGCGACACAATCAATATGAGGAACAACCTATCTTTTTTTGATAGAAATTTATATCACAATCAGAATTTTTTTAATATGTCAAAATTTATTATTTTCATCCATAAGTTAAATATGTCCTGCTAATCTAGAGTATATTTAAGCTTAATAAAAGAATCATAATTACGATAATTAGACTTCAAATATCAATTAAAAAATAACAAGAATTAAAATGCGTAGTAAAAACACGAGTGTTATTTTATTTACTCTCATCTGTAGCATGCTAATTGGAGGAAACCTTCTTTATCTCATTTCACCTAGGTTCTTAGGGGCTAATATGTCTCCTATTGAAGATATTTTTTATCAAAATTCAAAGATACCAAAGATATCGGCATTCAATGAATCAATATTTATCGATGGCAATAACATGTTTGCTGTTAAGGCAATTAGTGAGGGGTGGAGTGGAGATGGAAGTCTCATAGATCCTTATCTCATTGAAAATTACACTATTAGTGCTATATCCGAGCATGGAATAGAAATTCGAAATACTAATCTCCATTTCATCATTAGAAATGTATCCATAACAAATGGCCGTTCAAATTATTATCACGGATTTTATCTCTACAATGTGACTCACGGAATATTATTAAATAATACAGCAGAAAATAACCTCGCTGGGTTTCTCCTCGTAAATTCGGATAATAATACCTTTATTTATAACGAGGCAAATAACAATTTACATGGCTATCGATTCTGGCATTCCAATATTAATACACTCACCAACAGTACTGGTAATAGTAATTTAGAATATGGGATTTATTTAGATAACAGCAACTACAACGACATTACGCGAAATATATTATTCTTTAATGAGATAGGAGGTATTTTTGAAGTGGATTGCGTGGGAAATGATATATCATATAATCAATTAACTCCGGAAATGTTTTTTTTAGTATCTGACTCTGGTAGATTCGACGCTGACGGAACCTTCACCTTAACCTGGACGGTTTCGCATAATGTCGATAATTATACACTATATCAAAATGGTGCGATTTTAGCTGAAGGATTAACCGTAACGGAATATATCATTACAGATTTATCTGCTGGAACTTATGAATTTTATGTGAAGGCATTTAATATAAACGTAGAAGTAGAGTCAAACACTATTATTGTGTCAGTTAAGTTCCACATTATTATTGATGGAAACTTAGATTTTCATCAAACTG
>JAUWZR010000312.1 GCA_030615235.1 Promethearchaeota archaeon | reverse complement strand
TATTTTCAATACTTCTGAAACATAATTTAAAGTTAAAATCTCAAAAGTGGTTGATATAATTTCAGCTGCCCTGGTGGGAGATTCCCTAAGCATTAAAGAAGCGATCTTATTGTGATTTAAGAATTTTAATACTATTTCAGGGTCTTTGTCAATAATATTCTCATGAAAGAAAATTCCATAACTTGGATTATCCTTCCATAAAAATTCTGGAGGAATTATCAATTGAGAATCAAAAATTGTTGAAGAAAAAACCGCTAAAGCCGGAGTACCAACACCACCTTCCAATATTCCCTTTTGCATATCTGTAGCTATAAATTCTGCTTGTTTATAATGTTTTACTTCAACATCATCTATAAGACTGTATTTTTTTAGATAAAAATTTAGAATTACATCATGAATCGATCCTTTACTTGGAACTCCAATAGCACATCCTTTAAATTGAGAAAAGACATCAGAGATATTGTTATTAACCTGAGCCATTGTTTTGTGTTTTTTGTTAGCAACCATAATAGTCCCTTCTACATGACCACCAGCGATACATTTAATAGGAACTTCTTTATCTATTCCAATAATAGCTGGAGGTAAGCCCATATAGCCAATATCCAACTTCTTATTTTGAAATGCCTTGACCATCGATGGACCTGTACCAAACAATTTCCATCGAATCTCCATATTAAAATCATTATTTAAGTCTTTGTTTCCCATTAATACAAAATTCGCATGGTAGGCTGTAGAGAGATGACCAATCCTTAACTTATTTTTTCTAATTTTAAGCACCTAAAAAAAAAGTTTTTAATATTTAGAATTTATAACCAAAATAATTAATTTCTTATAATTTTTTTAAGTTTTTGAATATAAAAAAAAACTAACATTATTCAAATGATTGATGTAAAAATTAATTTCTTATCGTTATTAGCGGATATTACAAAAATTAAAGAATTAAATTTATCAGTTCATGACAACTCTACAATTAAAGAGATTTTAGAAAGACTTGTCTCTAAATTTGGAAAGAATTTCGAAAGAAAGATTTTGGATTCCCCAGATTCATTAAATAAATACATAATATTAGGTTTAAACGGTATAGATATACGTACACTTGAAAATTTAGGTACAATTGTCAACCACCACGATGAAATTCTGCTATTGCCGGCAATAGCTGGAGGATAAAGAAAATTTGGTCAAGGCAATATATAATTTTTTGTTATCCTACCTTTAATATCGAACTATAGAAGATAAGGTGTTAAGAATTCTTGAGTTGCTTTTTCTATTGTTAAATGCTCATTTAGGATGGTAGGTTCTCTACCATATATTACTTCTCCTCGGGGTTTTAAAGCGTCTGAATATCTCAAAGTCAGTCTTGCAGCAAAGTTTATTACAGCCTCTTCAATATTCCCCTTAATAAGAGTTATAGGTCCTTTTACATTGGAAGCTTCCATTATAATTCCATCCGATCCCTTTAGATGAATTAAAAAATCATTCTCTAACTCATTTCTTCCAACAATAATTTTAGCTCCATTAAATCTGAAGTGTCTACCATACTTTAGAAGTCTTGCCCCTTCCATTGTAGGAGTTTTGCTAAATTTAAGATAATCTCTCATTCTATTAGCAAATTCTTTTTCTGTGAGGAGACACCCTCCACATGCATTATATTCGTTCAAAATTCCATGAGTTCTCGCGAGTTCTAATTGTTTTTTTCTACTCCTCCCTTTAATCCCTAGTAGCTTGGATCTATCAATTAATCCTTTTTCTTCTAAAATAGTTGGTTTTAACATTAAAGCAGATAAAGGTCTAAGCAAGTTTCCTTTAAGATTTGATTCTTTCTCTATTATCCTTAACGCTTTAAGATTTTGAGACTTAGGTCTTTGATCTATGACTTCACCAGTAAAAATAAAATCAGCATTAATTTTTTCAGCGAATAATTTTGCGTGCTTTAAAATGTAAATTCTACAATCTATACATGGATTCAAATTTTTACCGTAGCCAAATTTAGGATTTCGAATTACCTCGAGATAATCATCTTCTTTCTGAAGATAATAGGTTTTTATATCTAATTTGTCGTAATAG
>JAUWZR010000256.1 GCA_030615235.1 Promethearchaeota archaeon | reverse complement strand
GATCAGTTGTGGAGATTTAATACATCCGGATGGGGAAATGGGATAAGAAGTTATAATTTAACTCAGAGACCGAATTCAACAAGAGCAACTAGTCTAAATCCCGCAATAGCCTCTATGGAGATAGATCCGAGCAGAGCAAAGTGGGTTGAATTCTTTGAAAATAACTTATATGGGACTCTCTTCTCGTGGGTTGGGGAATTAATCGATCTAGACGATCCAAATGATGTTCAATACACACTCCCTTTAACTATCTCAGAAATGGGCGTTCACCACTTTCTTTGGGAGCACAGCAAGTTCTTTGGAACGGGAGGTGATCAAAAAGGAAATGGCTTGTCGCAAGCAATACCTAATAGCTATTTGGTTGTCTATTGGATGGGAAAGGCTTTTAATATATTCTAAAAATTAATTTTTAAATTTATTTTGTAAAACTTCATTACAAATTGGACTCCAAATCTTTTTAAATATATGAATCATCTCATTATTTAGAATTTCTACTATTGAAAAAAGGTTAGAAATCATGTCAAGTGACAGTTATAAAAATCGTTACTATTCCAAACAAAAATACGAAGCCGCAATTGAAACGCTAGGATGTGGATTTGTTTTCTTATTTGTTGCAATATTATCCCTGTTTTTTCTAGCTTTCAATTTTGACTTTATTGGTCTTAAATCTTGGGGTTATTGGCTGTTCATTCCTGCCTTCTTTATAATGCTTGGGGGAGTTCAACAGTACTATACCAATAATAAATTCCAAAAAGCTGTGAGAGTAGCAATTTTGGATCGCAGTAATCAAGGAGCTCATAAATTAGAAGATATAGCTCTTGAAGTCGGAATTAAACCTAGGGATGTGCTTAAAGTTCTTATCGACCTGCGTCAAAAAGGATTTATCAAATACCGTTTTAACTCAGAAACCGGAGAGATAATTCTTGGTGAAAAAGTTGCTTATGTGAAATCAGAAGAATATGTAGTTCCTCCAAAAAAGCTATCAGAGCCATTAGAAACGGCAGGAAAAGGATATTGTGTTTATTGCGGTCATCAATTACCTTCAGAAGGTAACTTTTGTGAGAATTGTGGTTCAAAAATCTAGGTATCATTAATTTATTCTTTTTTTTTTTCATTTTCTTAATTATTCTAATTCTATCATCAAAATTTTATAATTAGTTGGAATTAGAAGAGGTAGTTTATAAGAAATATGTTTGAGATGGTTAGTTTCACTTCTTAATTTCACGATAAATCAACTGAGGCTTTTTTTTTATATACTCATCTTAGTTTATTTTCTTTAAATCGAAAATTCTCCGGGATGAACACTCATTTCAAAGGGTTTCATTAATAAGAAAGAAGTTGAAAATTCATTCGAAACAATTATCCCAAATGAGAGTAATCTTAATTTAAGGAAGGAAGAGATTGATGCCGGAAAAATCTCTTATAGCATAAGTAATCCTATTGATTTGCTCATTCAAGAATGTGATGTTGCTAAAAAAGAATATTTAACCATGGTGGAAGATATCCACACTATCTTATGCAATCACGAAGATTTATCTATCTTTGAAAAGTTAAATTATTGTAATAGCGAAAGACATTACATGAAACAATATCTAAAACATACTATGATAAAAATCAATAGAATTTTACAAGATTAAATTCGTAGTTCAATATCATATCTTCTTGCTTTGAAATTATATTAATGATAGCATTAATTATGAATTCTAATGGATTTTTCAAAACCAATAATTGATATCATAAAGCAGCGATCATCTTGGAGAACTTATACTAATCAATTACTTGAAGATGATACGAAGAAGAAGATTAATCAAATTTTAACATTTAAAGATATCAAAAGTCCTTTTAGTGAACTCGCGGGAAAAAGTCGATTTGAATTAATTGGAGTCCCAGAATTTGCTCCCGATGAAAGAAAAAAATTAGGAACTTATGGGCTAATCAAAGGAGCTCAAGAGTTCATAGTTGGAGCAATTGAAAAGTCAGATTATTATAAAGAAGACTACGGATACATCTTGGAAGTGATAATTTTAGCAGCCACCGATTTAAATTTAGGTACATGTTGGCTGGGAGGAACTTTTAATAAAAATCTTTTTTCTACTAAAATTCATTGTCAAAAAAACGAGATAGTTCCCGCAATAACGCCTATCGGATACACTACCGAAACAAGACGCAGAAAAGAGAAAGTTATTCGGGCATTCATAAAAGCAGATTCTCGGTTTCCTTGGAGTAAAATATTTTTTGAAAATACTTTCTCTACAGCCCTTCTTCGAGAGACAACCGGTAGATATGAAATATTGTTGGAAATGGTTCGCCTCGCTCCATCGGCGGGCAACAAGCAACCTTGGAGAGTTTTAAAAGAAATTGATTGTGACAATTATCATTTCTATGTGAAAACCTCACAAGATTTAAAACTGAAAGTTTATAATACGTTCGTTAACCTCGACATAGGGATTGCGATTTGTCACTTTGATCTAACCGCAAAAGAAGTCGGAATGAAAGGAATGTGGAAATTTTTAAAACCAGATACTAATACTCCCAAAGAATTAAAATATATTATAACATGGATTGGGAGATAATTTAAGTCTTAGTTTTGCTTCAGAGAAAAACCAGATTAATTGAGCTTTATCTTTACCTTTTTCCTTATAAGCTTAGAATAAGATTTTTTAAATCGTTGTGATTTTAATATTTCTTTTCTTCAAAGCAACGAATCCTATTGCGAGTATTCCTACAATTAAAAACCCCATAAAATACATTCCAAAAGGAATAATCCGAAATTTTCCTTCACTTCTTATTATTATTTGGTAAAACTCATCGTAATAAGTCTCTTCTATAAGAATCCCTCTTGGATCAAATTCCTTTTGCCATGTATAATCCATTCCAGTATCGCTTTTACCTTGCTTGAATATTGATAAGCCAATTCTATAATATTCCGAAGTTAGAGATGCTATAACTTGTTCTAAATAATCTTCTACTGGTGTAAGACTGAATAGGTAATCATCATAATTTTCTGGATATCTATTCATATAAATAGGGTACATTTCACCACTCAATCCCCAATCAGTCTTATAATCCCAAAATTCTACAAGTATAATCCAAGATATTGTAGAAACATCGATTTGTCTTATAATCATTCTTATTTGATCTCCTAATTCATAATTAGGATCAAATCCGAAAATCTCTCTAAAACTTTCTAAGTCTAGTTCTGTAATCTCCCAAATTAATTCGGTTCCTTCAGTAAAACCAATATCGTGATCTGGGGTTGCTTTTCCAATAAAACT
>JAUWZR010000185.1 GCA_030615235.1 Promethearchaeota archaeon | reverse complement strand
TATAAAATTCCAAAGATGCAAGAAGCCTGGGATAATCTTTTTCCTAACACAAATTATATAGAAAAACATAGAGCAGTTGACGACGCAATTCATGAGGCTAAAATGCTTTTTGAAATGTATAAAAGAGGAGATTATAAAGTTAAACCGAAGTAAAGCTACTCTCCTAATTTAACCGTCATAATAAACTAAAAGCGTAGCTGGAACTAGGATTCGTTTTAAAATGGTAAATAATATAATTTAATTACCTAAGAATAATATCTTTAATTGGATAGTATGAGTTATTTTTTTGAATTAATTACAAAAAGTGTAGGGTTTTCAAGAGTAGGGAGAATAGTCTGTTCGAAAGAAGCTAAAAAGTTTATTTCAACCCCAAACATAATTGTTCCGATGAAAAAAAGTTTACTGAACAATGTAAACTTTCTTGAGGAATTTGAAGATCATGAGATTTTTTTAATTTTAAAAGATTATTATTTAAAAATTGGATTCTTACGAGAAAAATTTAAAGAGACTGGTTTTATCTATACGCATAATGGTTTAATGGAATCTTTTAAGGAAATATTAGCATCTAATATTGACATTTTTACAGAAGACAACATTATCCCTTCTATTCCATTCAATATTCCAACAACAGTTATAAATAAAGAATTTGCCGAAGAGGAAATTATCAATTTTATAAAAGAATCTAATCAGATCTTACAACAATATAGTAATTTAGATTTTGGATTATCTATTAAAATTTATGATTATTATGAACTATTTGATCTATACATTCCTTTAATTAAGAATAATAAAAATGTAAGAATACTAAATTTAGTAGATCTATTTGACAATTTTAGTAATTTCAGGAATATTTTAAAAGTAATATTTAAAATCAAACGAGAGCTCGATAGTAATTTAGTGTTGATGGTTTCTGGTAGAATTATTCCGAAATTTTACCCGATTTTAATATATTTAGGGATCGACTTAATCGATTGTTCTTATTTATTATATTTATCTGCCGAAAATTTCTATGATACAATAGAATATTTACTTCCAATTTATAAAATAAAATATTTTCCGTGCCCATGTACGATTTGTAAGAGGAATTTAAAATATAATCTTACTAATAAGTATTCTTCTGAAAAAACAGAACAGCTAACTCTTCATAACATTATCTCAGCATACACTTATATGAATAAAATTAAGTTGTATATGAGAATGGAAGATTTCCGGGCTTTCATTGAAAAATCCTCATATGACGACATGAATATAATATCTACTTTGAAAGTGCTTGATAGTCAATATTTCAACATTTTAAAATATGAAACCCCCTTAACTCAAACAAATAAAGTTATTAATTGCCATGGCGCATTATCATATAATAGACCAGATTTCCAAGAATTTCGGGAGAGATTGTTAAAAAGTTTTATGCCTGAATCATGGACAAAACTGATTATCATACTTCCTTGCTCAGCAAAGAAACCCTACTCCGATTCGAAATCTCATAAAAAATTTCATGGTGTAATAAGGAACTATCGTGATTTTCCTGATTTCCAAGAAATTATCTTAACATCTCCTTTAGGGGCTATTCCAAGACAACTAGAAAATATTTATCCCGTGAATTCATATGATATTTCTGTGACAGGGGAATGGGATAGTGAAGAAATTACAATTGCTTCAAATATGCTAATCTCGCTTTTGGAAAAATTTGACGAGAGAATACCCATATTGTGTCACGTAAAAGAATCAGGATATTTTAAAATTATTGAGAACGCTCGTTCAAAAATAAAGAATAAAATCTACTTTACTGAGGTTAAGAATAATCTTACAAGCAATGAATCTTTGCTTTCTTTAGAGGCGAAAATAAGTGAACTTAAAGACTCATACAATCAAGATGATGCTATTCCTGAAAATAAAAACTTCCTAAAATCTTTAACTCGTAAGTTTTTTAAAATTATTGATTATCAATTTGGACCTAATACTGGCAAAAAAATATTTTACAATGGAATTAGAACTTGGAGAAACAAAAAAAGTCATCAAATAGAAATAAGCGACTTGTTAACTCGAGAAAAACTAGGGAAATTTAATTTAAATTCTGGACAAATAGAATTAAATCTTATAGCAGCAAATAGACTATTGCCTTTAGGCGAAAATTCGAACTATATTGTTTTTGATGGGCAAAAAATTAATGGTAATACCTTATTTCGCCCAGGGATAGTTAGTTTTAGTCCAAGTCTCGTTCCAAAAGATATTTCATTGATTTTTGATAAAAATAAAGAAAAAATTATAGGATTAGGAAGCTTAATCGTTGGATCGAATTATATAAAAAATTCAAAAACAGGGAAAATTGCACATGTCTACGAAAAAATTTAGCGATAATAGCCTTATCGTTGAAAAAATAAAGATTTTTAGATCAAAGGCTATTAAGAAGAAATATAACTACGAGGAAAAACAATTAGATAAACCAATAAGTTTTTGGATAAAGGAAGATCGTTTACTTAAGGAGAAGGGAAAAGAATTCACCATCATATTAAGAACAAGGGGCTGTAGCTGGGCAATAGGTCCTGGCGGTGGATGTTCTATGTGTGGATATATCCAAGATTCTACTGTTGAAAAAATCGATCAAGCTCATATAAAAAATCAAATTGATTACGCTTTTCAAGAAAAAATCGAGGAAATAATCAAAGATAAGGACGATTATGTATTAAAGATTTTTAATTCCGGAAGTTTCTTTGATAATGATGAAATCTCTGAAAGCACACGTGATTATATGTACAAGCAGATAGTAAAGACACCGAAGATTAGAGAAGTGGTTATAGAGTCTCGAGTGGATTATATTACTCGAGAAAAATTAACAAAAATGAAAAGAGCTTTAGAAAACATATATATAGAGGTAGCAATCGGTTTGGAAACGGTAAATGATCACATTAGAAATGCTTATATAAATAAGGGCTTATTTTTTAAAGATTTTTTAGAAGCTATTCATTTATGTAAAAAACATGGTATAGGCGTGAGAATATATTTGTTGTTTAAACCTCCGTTTCTAAATGAGCAATCAGCTATCGATGATTGCCTTAGTTCTATTCTCAAATTAGAAGAACTAAAGGTGAATACTATTTCAATTAATCCACTCAATATCCAAAAAAATACACTAACGGAGTATTTATTTTATCAGAATAGATACCGTCCTCCTTGGTTCTACTCTTTGTTTAAATGCATTGTCAAAGCGTGTCACGAAAGAGATATACTAAAAGAAGTGAGGATCATATCATCGCCTTCTGGGGCAGGTACTAAACGAGGTATTCATAACTGCCTAAAAAGAGAGTGTAATTCTCACATGATAAAATCTTTAAAAAATTTCGTTTTAACTCAAGACATTAACCATTTAATAAGAAGTGATAAGGATTATTCGTGTGATTGTCTTGTGAAATACCAACTTCAAAAACGCTATATTTAACATTTAAAATCAAATTTTAATCTAGAATTAAAAATAATCACCAAGAATTTTCCTATAATTCTTATTAGCACAGATTAACATAGTACTGCTCATTACTGCTAGAAAATACATTAAAATATTCCTTTTTAAATAGGGGTTATATTTAAATATTAACCACCCATTCACTATTCTAAGTTTTAAATAATATTAGGGTCGTTGTTTGCAGAAGTATATCAAGTTAAATCTGTATTATCTCGGAAGCTCAAAAAAGCACCAAATTTTTAGAACAAGAAAGTGGAACGAAGGTTTAGAAAAGCTAACTAATAAACCTGTTTTTACTGAAGAATTTGATGAGATAGGTCGTATTAAAGAGATCTTTGGTCCAGTAAATTTACCATTCATTTCGATGAAAATTTCTCCAGAGAAGGAATTTAATCCAAATAACAATTTTTATGCGAAAATGAAATAATCCATCTCTAACTTTCACTATAAAAAGATATAAAAAAGGTGTTATTAATTTCAAGTTGGAATCAAAGTAATACTTTTATAGAAGAAAATTCGACGCAAAGTCATAATAATTGTGGTGAATGCGGAGAAAATATTTTATATGACGAAAATAGAGGTTTATTAGTTTGTGAAATGTGTGGATTAGTTCACTCTGAAAAACACATAGACCAGGGTCCAGAATGGCGTGCTTTTGATTCAGATCAAAAAAAGAAGAGAACAAGAACTGGAGCTCCAATGACTTTGATGATACATGATAAAGGACTCAGTACGATGATTGATTGGAAGAATAGAGACATCTTTGGCAAAGAAATATCAGCTAAAATTAGAGGTCAAATATATCGTTTGAGAAAGTGGCAGAGCCGTATCCGCGTATCCGACGCAACTGAGAGAAATCTTACCTTTGCCTTAAGTGAATTAGATAGAATGTCGTCAAATCTCGATCTTCAGAAAAATCTACGTGAGTGTTCCGCAAAAATATATAGAGATGCTGTTAAAGCTCACTTAATTCGGGGAAGAAGTATCGAAGGAGTTACAGCAGCAAGTTTATATGCTGCTTGTAGGATGTATAAAGTCCCACGCACTCTAAATGAGATTGCTGAAGTAGCTAGAGTTAACAAAAAAGAGATAGGGCGATCCTATAGGTTTATCTCACGAAAGTTAGAACTTAAATTAAACCCAACTAAACCCTTAGATTTTCTAACTCGATTTATTTCAGAACTTGAATTGTCCACTGAGTGTCAGAAGTTAGCAAAGAAAGTAATAAAGATGGCTGAACTAAGAGGACTTACCTCTGGACGAGGTCCAACTGGCGTGTGTGCCGCAGCTATTTATGCATCGACTATATTAGCTAAAGAGCGGAGGACTCAACGCGCTATCGCTAAAATATCTCAAGTCACGGAAGTTACCGTCAGAAATCGCTTTAATGAGTTAATAGAAAATTTAGATTTGGGAATTAAAGGAAAAGAAACAAAAAATTATTAATAACAAACAAAAAACTATTCCTTTTGACTAATTCCAATTTTTCTTTATTAATTGTTTCAATTTGAATAATATCACGATATCACATGAAAACAAAAACTTGTTTTTTCGATGTTATTCTATAAATCAGTTGATTTTTAGGTCACTTGTTATGAAACAAGAAAATAGTAGGTTAATTAA
>JAUWZR010000026.1 GCA_030615235.1 Promethearchaeota archaeon | reverse complement strand
GTTCCTGCACATACGATTACTAGACGACCTGCGTTACTAACAATTATATAACCATTCTCAGCTCTCACAATTATTTCACTTAAATCTTCTTGAAATAGTGTTTTAATTGTTGAACTTCCAGTCATTAACAATGCACTGGCTAGTCCACAAAACTGATCTCCATCAACTTGATATTGTGGAAGAGCTGAAAAAGCGATCTGATAACCTTCCAAGCTCACAAGCGCAATAGCTTCTATATCCGCGTTTGAAGTGATAAAAGTAATTTGGGGACTTATTTTTTCGATTTCATTGGGCCCAATTCCAAGGTCTGTACCAAACTCCAATCCGTATCACCATCCACGGTATTTAATTAAGATTGCTAATTTTAGGTTTTACTTCACTTAAATATTATTAATATAATATTGATACTTTTTATTTCTTTATTTTTTCTTCTCCCCAAATTTTTAATTAATGCTAGGAAAAATAATGATAAATAGTAATACACAAAATGCTAAAAAAAATCTATTGCTAAAAGTTAAAATGTATGATTATTATTTCTTATAAAAATAGATTTGAAAAAAAAACAAACTATGATAACTACACGTGAGTCTATCAATTTTCAATTTTCTTTAATCTTTGGGTACTCTAGCCCTACAGATTTAATAGCTGGAGATGTAATAGGACCAGGAAAACTAACTAGAGAAATGGTTAACGAGCTTTCTAAGGAGGTAATAACATATCTTCGAATGTACAATGCTATGTTGAGGGACTTTGCTGGTTCTGAAGTATTTTCAATAGAATTTGAATTGTATAATTTCGACCAAAAAGACGCCCAAATGAATATTTACCCAAAATCGATGGTACTCATTCCCGGTAAATACAAGGAATGTGAAAGTTTATTACTTGCTTTAAAACCAGAAACGGGATATTTAGACCCACACAAATCAAGAGAATCAATTAATTATATAAGTAAATTATTTTACGAAGTAGAAGAGTTTTCTAATCATCCCCTTTTAGAACATCAAAAAAAAATTCAAGTTTACAATAAATTTGCTACTCGATTTAGCAAAAAACTTTTTGGAGATTTGATTGAGGATAAATGGAATAAAAAATTAATAGGCTTAAGCGTTTCTTTACCAACTGAAAAAGGAATGTTGTCTACTTATGGATCGATAAGAACGGATGTAGATTATCTTTGGAATAAAAACCCCATTGAGATTAAATTTTCTGATCAAAAATATGATCGGCTTAAATCGCCATACATTGGAAAGTCAACAATAGATCACCTTAAATATGCTATTTCAGAGCCGAGTGCAAATTTTATAGTTGAAAAAACACTAATCCTAGGAACCAATTTACTTAAATTAGCTAATACTGGGACAATAGATGACATCCAAGAAAAGATTATATCATATTTTGTAGCTAAAATCGAGGAAAGTTTTGATAAAAATCAAGAACTCTTCTCTGGTGTCGAAATTATTCCCTATATGGAAAAAATGTTAACTGATTTTAATGTCAAATTTGATAATTTTTTAAAAATTTCTAAGAAATTCTTAACAACCGGCGAATTAGGGAATGTCTCGGAGTTGTTAGAAAAATATAACTCATTTATAATTGACAATTCTGAAGAAAATCTTGATTTTTATAGAGATGTCAGCAAATTGGCTATAAATTCAATGGCTCTATCAATTATTAATGAAGGAAAGCTGAGGGCAAGCGAATTACGTTCTGTAATAAACTATTTTGCAGAAGTCGTTAAAAATAGCATTAATTGTATTGTAAACTCGTTTCCACGATATATATCACGCCGTAGATTAAATGATTTGACCTATCACTTTATTAGAATTTTACACGAAAAATTTGAAAATGAACAAAAACCTTCTAAAAATTTAGGGCAAAATATTTTGAGTAAATTCGAACAACATTTAATATCGCAGATAGAGATTAATCCAATTGTATTGTTAAAAATTGGTACTTTTAACGAAGATGTATTGAACAAAGAATTTAAAAAGTTAGTAAATAATAACATCAAATCGTTCTTTAGTAGCATTAATTTAAGCATTAGTGACTTAATCGCCTTCGCCGAAGTTCAAATGGAAAAAGATTCAAAATTAATAGACTCACATATAAAGAAATTTGAGCGTTTCTCAAATGAATTAAAATATTTATTAAGTTATATTCTGAGATATACTACGATAAATCGCTTTCTTAAAGAAGAACCAGATGGAGAAATTAGTGACCCAGTAACTTTTACAAATAGATTCCATCGCTTCTTAGAAAAGCGGATAGGAGCGATAAATTTAACTTGGAAAACTTACATATTAGAATGGATAAAGGATTATGCTAAGAAATTTTTTAATATAGAAGAAATACGAGATTGGTCTTTAGACGAAACATTATTTGAATTTATAAAATATTTAGAAGAACGAGAATCAGACGAACAAAAACCAGAAACATTCCTCAAATTTTTAGACAAATATATTTTAAGAATTTCAAATGAGGTAGAAAAAGAAATTTTAATAGATTTCTATAAACAATATGAATTTTGTATTGGTATCAAAACTGAATTTCCAAAGTATGTCCAAAACAAAGTTGAAAAAGAAATTAACTTATATAAAATTGAACAAGAAAAAATCACTCCTAAAAAATATCTTAGTATTGATGAACAGAACACATTTTATAATTATATAAAGGAAAAGGAGCTTAAATATTTCTCAAAATTAATACCTCGGCCAGTTTCTTTGATTTTGAAACAAGAACTAACTGCGGAAGAAGTTGAATTATTCAACGCTGACTTATTTCATGTTTTTGAGTTTAAATACTGGCACAATAAAGCAAAATATGATATTGCAGACAATTTTAAGGAAGTTTATAGAGAGTGGATAAAAAATTTATGATAAGCGGAGTAAAAAGAAAATCAACAGCGACTGAAAGTGCCTCCAGGTTTTTTCAGACTGTAGATTTAATAATTTCCCATTTGAAAAGAGAAGCTGATAAAGAAAAAATTTTCGAATTGATTCGTAAAAAACCTACCTTACGCTCTCTTCTAATCGCTACTGCAGCAGTTCATCTGTATCATTATATGGGTATAAAAGTAAAAGAATCTTTAGATAAAAACAAGCTGACAGTTGATTCGACTAAACAACTTGAAATGGAAGAGAAACAGATTCTAATGGAAGAAGTTGAGACTTTTTTAAAAAATTCTTTTGAATTAGAAAGAGCTCTATTTGATGAAATTATTAATTTAGAAAATATGTTCTTATCATTGTTAATAGAAGACAGGCTAGGTAATATACAACAATCTCAGAGAAAAAAAAGAATAGAGGAAATTGAAAATCAAATTGAACGAGAACTGTTGAATATTATATCCCAATCACCTTCCTATTATTTTTACGACTTTATTGGAGACATTATTGGATTAAATGAAATCGTAAAACAGGAAATTTTAGAAGAAAGCGCTGCGTTTAAAGGCATCTCGCTTCCAATTGAAGAACAATTAGAGAAGGAAGAGAAAGAAGATAAATTCATTGAGGTTTTTACTCTAAATAGAATAATTGAAAGGATGCAAAACCAATTTGAATTTAAATCCTATAAGGAATTACAAACCCAAACAATGCCTATCCGGATGATAAAGAAACGGATAATGGAGTATGAATTAAATAAATTCCCTATATCTATATCTGGATTAAAAACTTTTATCGAAGGGAATAATTTAAAAAAAGAAACTATCAAATCAATTGAAAAAGCGTTTAAAGAAGATCTTAAATATGACGAATTTGAAAATAGTATTCTTTCAGAATTAAAAATTGCTCTAATTAAGCAGTTAAAAAAAAATCCAAATGATTTTATCTACTTCCTTCAAAGTTTAAATGAATCAAGTTTTGAGGACGCTATTTTTTTACTTAATAAGAGAGGAATTAAGGATACCTTACACTTAATGAATGTTGATTATGAGTTAGCTGAAAATGTACAGAAAAGCATGATAAGATATAATATAAAAAAACAAGATCTAATCCTCTTAAATGACAATCAAAAAAATTTGATTAATGTAGCAAAAAAAGCATTATGTAGCATGAAATTTCCGTATCTTGAGAAATTTATTACAAAAGTTGCTGATAATGCTGAATTTGATTTATTTAAAATTCTCTATAGAAATGAAACTGAATATGACGAGTTATGGGATATTTTAGAAAAAAAAACAGGATTTTCTATAAACGACCTTAGAGAGTTTGTAAGGAAAAAACAAACTGTTGACAAGATTTTCTTTCAAGGTTTGAATTTAACCAACTACTCTCAAATAATTCTTCTTCTTAACTATGACGAGATACTAAGTAATATAGTAACAGATTTATTTTACAATTTATTGTCGAAAATTCTAAGACAATTAAGTAGGATAATAGAATTGTATGGT
Source organism: Promethearchaeota archaeon (assembly GCA_030615235.1). Taxonomy (GTDB): domain Archaea; phylum Asgardarchaeota; class Lokiarchaeia; order Sigyniarchaeales; family SOKP01; genus SOKP01. Next base: position 12,053 of record JAUWZR010000026.1, on the reverse strand, counting down.
TTAATTTCAAATGATAAGGCGATCTACTCACGGGCTTTAAATGTAGTTACAGGAAACAGAGGTTTTGAGGATTGGGTTCAAGTTAAACTGGAGGAATTAAGTATCGAGAGGACTATGAAAAGACAAAAAGAACTAGTTGTAGTTTTTAATGCTGTTAATCAGGTTTTTCTTATAAATGGTTTTATATTATCGCGTTTGAAGATAAAATCTCTCAAAGAAAGTATGGCAGAGTTAAAGAGTCAAGAAAGTTATGTTTATAAAGACATATCACCTTTAAAACTAAGAGCGGATTTAGTATCTCCTGTATCTTATTGTATAGCTTACGATCTAATAAAAAGATTTGAAGAATTAGCAGAATTAAAAAAAGTTAAAATTGAAAGTGCGAATGTAGAAAAAAAGAAAATAGAGGAAGTTAAGAAAAAAGAAATTATTAAGTTACGCCAAGAAAGCACATTTAATTGGATTGAACGAAAAATTACTTCAAATTTAATCGGAATTAGCCGCCGTGGGATGAATCCGCGTCAATTTTATTGGAGCGAAAAAGATACAAAAACACTTACCGAACAAATTCAGCTACACAGTGGATTAAAAGATGATGTTTTTTCTAGTTTCTGCGAGTTTTATTTATTTGCCGTGGAAAAAATTAAATCTCTGGTTCCAGATATGAAATTACCTAACATGGAAAGAATAGAACATGAAATAGCTACTTTTATTAATAATATACTATCTGAGAGGCTACATCGTCCTCCGAATCCCGAAGAAATTAAAGAGATGCTAGAAGGAGAACGCTACAAAATTTCTAACAAAATTGCTATAAAAATTGGGAATATCCTAGATAAAACGCTCTATTTTAAATTTAAAAAGAAACCGAAAAAATAACAAAAGCTTCAAAATAAAATAACAAAAATTTTAAAATTAATATTATTTAATTTACTTACATTTTACACTAAAACTCTATTTAAATTCATTTGATTTACTTATGTCTTGGTTAAAAAAGGAATTAGGATACATAAAATCTTCATTTTCACAGATTTTAATTGGAATACTTCTAGTAGGACTTACAATTTCTGGTTTAAGTTTTGCTATATTTCTTAGATTAGCAGGTTTTAACGGAACTATAATTGCCTTTGCTGGAATTACCGTTGAAGTTATAGGTATTATCATAAGTTATTTGTTACTTCGAAGATATGTCATTCCAAAAGAAGAGGGGAGTAATAAATCAGCCAAAAAAGCAAAAACAAAAATGAAGTAGATTTTACTTATTCCAAGAAGTCTTCCCAATTCCTATTGGTTACTCTCTGCGAGATTAAGTAGTTTTTAACATCAGACAATAAAATATCTGGATTATATTCCCAAGCTTCCTTCTTATTAAAGGAGACGCATCCAATTTTATGTAAATTGAATATAGACTTAATTAAAAGACCGTATGTGGCAACTTGAGGTAGAGAAATCATAAATTTTCCTTCTGGCTTATAATCTATTACTTTGACTAGATTGTTTTCGATTTGGATAAGATCAATATGTCCGGTTACTACTTTATTATCAATTTTTTTCCATATGGGTATTTCAATCGCAACAGAATTGCTATCTTTGATTAAAATGTTCTTTAAAATCGGTTCGTGTCCAGGCTTTTTACCAATTTCGTTAATTCTAAAATTTTCATAAACATTATGGGCATAATTAGGTAATTTTGAATCTGAACCATATTGTTTTATTTTTCCCTCTCGAATTAATTTTTTACTAAAGCTATTTATAAAAGCGGGTTTCAAACCTCGGATTTTAAATTGCGAGACGCGTGGAAGGTTCCGGGTATTGAATAACTCATTCGGTATAGATCCTTGGTAAATCTTCTTAAAATAAGAACCAAGATTTTTAAATTCCTCTCGATAAGGGTTTTTAGGAGAAATTTTTTGTTTATGGTGTACTATATTCCAGTTAAAAGCATAAGGGATATTCTGATGAATAAATAATTTTTTCTTAAGCATGGAATTCTTGGTCATAAAGGTGATTCAAAAATATTAATTTATTAACTATTATGCATCAAATATAAAAAAAAACATCTATTAATGATTTATTAATTTTTGTAGAAAAGATTTATCCTTTAGACTTAAATCACCTACTTACGATGAATTCAAGCCATATATAATATTCTTATTTTGAAATTAAGCGGACCCGGCAGGATATTCGTTTGAATTATTTTTTAATTCATAATTTCGAACCTGCGACATTCGGATTAGAAGTCCGACGCCCTATTTACACCATTTATACTGGAGTAAAAACAGCCATGCTAGGCTACGAGTCCTGAGTTCAAAAAAAATGTATTATTTTGTTTTAATATAAATTAAATAATATGCAATTAATTAAAATTTTACTTTTATTACTAAGTAGATAAGACAAGGGATAAGTATGTAGTACTAGTTACTTTCCACGCCCCTTATTGGCACCTATGCTTGGTCGAGTTTTTTCGGAACCCCATCCTTTCTTATATAATCCACGTGCTTTCTTTCCAGAAGAAGATAAACCACGAGTTACTCTTCTTGTGTGTTGAGGTTCGCAAATCCAATTAATTTTTGGGTCTGATTTAATAACTGGATGACTTGGGTCCACCATAATAACTTCGTAATACCAACTCTTTCCATCGGCATATACTTTATAGCTATTTAAAACTTCTAAATTGGGGTATTTTCGCTGTACGCGTTCTTCAGCTACCCATTGTAAATTTTTACCGGTTGTGTACTTAGAGACTCCCATTGCTCGAGGTTTTCTCCCTCTTTTAGGTCTAACTTTATGCATCCCACCTTTTCGGATTCTAGCTCGAACAACGACATATCCTTGTTTTGCTTTATACCCTAAAGTACGTGCTCTATGCAATTTAGTCGGTTTTTCAACTCGTTCGATAGATTTTCCTTTTCTATATTCAATTCCCCTATTCCAGTGATTTGTTTGATATCCAGTTTCGTGTTTTTCGAATGTATCTTTCACATAACTATATCCAGACTTCAAGATTTAGGCAAACTCCAATAGTTTAATAAATGTTGAAATAATGTAAAATTAATTAATTTTATTATTTCATCTTCTTATTTGATTGTCGATAATTTTATAGTTTTAAATTTATAATTATACATAATACAACCTTGAACGTTTTATCACTTGGAACATGGAAAATAAGAAAATTATCAGAAAAAATAAAATATTCAATAAGGAAATGAAAGAAAAAGAAGAAAGATCCAAAGAGAAAAATGCTCTAAGGATTAAATTAAAGAAAAACCTTGAAATTAGCGATGAAGAAGGATTGAACCTTTCATACGACAAAAGCGATTTAGAGGCTCAATTTCCTCAATTAATGCATGAATTATCTGCAAAAAAAAAAACTCTCAAGATCGAAGGAGTGGACGATGACATAGAGCAAGAACAAGCAGATATTGAAAAGCATCCAAAAGAACCCTATTGCGAAGATTTTAAAAATCCTGGAGCGATTGACTTCCTCAGAAGATGTACAAAAACCGAGGATGCTTTAAAAATATTGGACTTTCTTTTAGAACGAAATGAATTAAGTTCCATGGATTACCACAGAATAAAAAATCGGATAAAAGAAGAGGGGGGATTAAAAGAATTACTTCTTGAATATGGTGGTTTAAAAAGGTCAGGATATTACGAAAGAAAATTCCATAGGAAAAAAAATTTAACTGACGGTGAATTATAAAACAATAAGAATTTAGATTAATGATGAACTTATGACAATTGAAAGAGCTTTTGCTCAAAGCGATGACGTTGTCGCCCCAAACTGAAATTTAAATTTAAATTTAATCGTTTTCGATCTTTTTCTTAAAGCTCAAACCCTTTTTCGTTAAAATATACCCTTCAATATCTTTTTTTACAAGCTTTAATTCGAGGAGAACCGGTACCCTTCCTTTAATACAAGCCATTGGTAACCCTGAGAATATTTTCATACTCTCGTAATCTTTAGCTCCCTTTTCGATTGCAAAAAATATTTCAATCCCCATGTTCCCAAGTAAGCATTTTAAATCTTGAAGTGACTCTTCCCCCTTACTCATAGGCTCTTAATCTCCTTTTGGTTTATATTTTTTTGCAATTACTGGTTTAGATTCCTGAGGCAATGATTTTCTCAAATATTCGGGGAAGGCAGTAGTAATCTGAATATTAGTTTTTAAAAAAATATATCTTTCGTCTTTATATTTTAATTCTTCAATTACATCATATTTTTTTAAGAAGGACAACGAAGAGTTGAGGTGGTCAAGTGCTCTTTTTGAGATTAATTTTGGTAATTTATCTTTTGAAATTAGCCCATTTCTTAATTCTGATAGTAGATTGTACTTTTTTGGATCAGAAACAATCTGAAATAAAGCGAATGTATCTTCCTCCAATTCTTTATGATTTTTATTTTCGTAAATACTAAAATATGCTTGCACTTTTGGAAGCAATAATTCAATTAGCTCAAGTTCAATTAAATCGGGATTTTCGTCAATGTATTCAATTACACTATCGGGAGGTATTCTTTCAGCGTTAACTTCCTTCAGTAATAACACATACTTTTCTACAATCCCAATTTGATTTATAAAAATAAACTGTTTGGAGACTAAAGTATCTATTAACTCTTTAAAATCTAATTTTGGAAAAGTGTTGTTATACCATTCTCTTAATCCATCTAAAGCAATTGGACCTTTTGAGAGTTTTTTTAATGTTAAAAATATGTGTTTTTTATTTAATAAAGTTGCAATCTTCTCTTCCTCGCTTTTTTCTCTGGTGTCTTCAAGTGTTGCCCAATATAATTCATTAACCCATAATTTTATTAAAGAATTGTTTTTATGGATATGGTCCTTGTCATGTTCCTCAAAATTATTAATATCATTTATATAAAATGCAGTGAAAATTTCCTCGTGAGAGAGTAATTTTTCAAGAAATTCTGTGCATAAGATGTTTACATTTTGCTCTATTTCCAAATTTATTTGTTGATCAAAAATTACAGAGACCATTAACATTTCCTTATTTCCACGAGCCCAATCAGATTGTATTTCAAAATAATAGTTGTTTGAGATATTTTGTTCAAAAGAATGAGTAAAAAATCCTTCGCTTACTGTTTGATCCATTATATTTGCTATTCTCGTTGAAAGATGTTCATTTAACATATTTTCAGGATATGAATAAAACACAAGTGGACCAATCTTTCGATGAAAATAAGATAATGCAACAATAGGTTTCAATTAATGAATCTCCATTAAATAATATTGTAAAAATCTCTTCAAACTAATTTTAGTTTTACCTAAAATAAATTAATATTAAAGGTTATATATTCGTAAAAATAAATAAATTTATTTCAATTAAATGAAATAAATGGTTTTTCCTAAGAGCTTATGTGCCCTATAAAACTTGTAGGATTCGACCTTGATGACTGCCTTTTCGATTCAACTGGTCTTTCTCAAAGAGCAAGAATTAAAGGTATAGATGCGATGATAAGCTTAGGGTTAAAAATTGAGAGGCAAAAAGCCTTGATCTTAATCCAAGAAATTGTTGCTGAATATGGTTCTAATTCTTCGAAGCATTATAATTACTTTATTAGAAGATTAAATCAACATGAAAATTATGTAATTACTTTTAACGAGCAAGTTAGATACATTACAGCAGCGGTAATGGCTTACCATGCTCAAAAAATCAAGCATATTCAACTTTATGATGATGTTTTAAAATGTTTGGAAAAACTTAAAAAATCATCAATTAAAACTGCTATTATAACGGATGGAATTCCTATCAAACAATATGAGAAGATTTTACGACTTGGGATAGACGATTTAATTGATTTAGTCGTAATATCTGATGAAATAGGAATTAGAAAACCAAATCCTGAGCTATATTCTTATTGTTTAAAGAAATTTAAGGTAAAAGGACACGAAACTATTTATGTTGGAGATAATATTTACAAGGATATAATACCAGCTAAACATAATAAAATCCATAGCGTTTACATACATCGTGGTGGAAAATATGATATCAATATTACGGGCGAAACTATCTCTGAGGAAAACAGACCTGATCATGAAATCTTAAAGCTAGACGAACTTTTTAATATTATTATTGATATCAATAAAAAATTTTACATCGGAAAAGTCTAATGATACGTCTTGCTTGTATTCAACCAGAAGTTTTACCTCAAATAGATAAAAGTTACTCTGAAATAGAAAAAATATTAATTTCTCTTATTAAACACCACAATAATTGTGAAATTATTTGTTTACCAGAAAGATGGACATCACCTATTAATGAAAAAGAACTAAATATTCAAAAAGAAAGGGGAGACAATTATAAATTTATAAAAAATTTAGCAAAAGAATACGGAATCGGTATAATATCAGGAGCATTATGGGAAAAAAGAAAAAATACGGTTAAACCGAGAATTACTAGCTATTTCTTTGATAATAATGGAGATGAGATTAATAGACAAGATAAAATACATCTTTATTCATATGAAAAGCTTAACTTTGAACCAGGTAAAGAATTAATAGTTTTTTCATTTAAAAAAATCAGTTTTACAATTTTAATTTGTTTTGATATGGCATTTTTTGAAACTCCTCGAATTTCTGCAGAAAGCGGGGCTGATTTATTGTTTTCTCCTACGCAAATTAGCGTAGATGGGATGTTAAATTGGAAAACATATTTAAAAACTCGAGCTTTAGAAAATAGGATACCCATTGTAGCTTGTAACACTTTTGGGACGATATTAAAAAGGAAATTTCCAGGAAATAGTAAAATAATATCGTTTGAAAAAGATTTTATATCGCCTTCAAAACTAAGGATAATTGAAGGTCCCATTGATTCGAGTGGATATTTATATGATGAGATTGATTTAACATTTCCAAAAAAGCTTAGAAAATTGAGATTTAAAGAAGTTATAGATAAAAATGCAATTGTTATAAGAAAAACTGAATAAATCAGAAAAGCATAAACTTTTCTAAAATTTGGTTCTAATTTTTTATCAACTTGTAGAGTGATTTTCAAATTTAAATTGGAGTAGTTTTAGATCCAATGACCTATCTCCCGGGGGGTTTAAATATGAATTTCTAAACTAATAATAAAAAAGAAAAAATAAAAAAAAAATGATTTCTGCCCAAAGGATAAATAGTGAATTTGTAGGCCCAAGAGCGTTATTTGATCAATTATATATCCCTCCTAAAATATTACATCGAAAAACAGAAGAAAAATCGCTCTATTCAATCCTTAAAGATTCATTGCAAGATGAATTTCAATTAAATATATTATTTCAAGGTATACAAGGTATTGGAAAAAAGGTCATTGTAAATAAGGTCTTGAACGATATATCTACTTTAAATACTGATCTTACTAAAATCCAAATTGATTGTTCTGAAAAAAGTTTGGAAGAGATTTTAGTTTCGTTAATAACTGAAGTTGGAAGGAAAAGAAATTTCAATTTCGATTATAATTCGTTCTTAAATTCTTCTATCTTGGATTTATGGAACTTATTTAAGCTTGTATGTAGAAAAGTAGATCATAATATCACCCTAGTGTTTAATAACATTGAACACATACAACCAGACGCTTTTAAAAAATTTTTAAAATACGGCAAAGAAAACAAAATTACCGTAATATCTACGGGTAATCAAGTTTTAAGATCATCAATCCTGGAAATTTTGAGCGAATTTGACTTTAAGAAGAAATTAGATTACTTTTCATTCTCCGAGCTTAACGATATTATAAAACAAAGAATTTCCTTAGCGTTCTTTAATGGGATCGATAAAGAGTTAATAGATTTAATTACTGATTTAATTTTCGAGCACCATGTACCTGTTCCAGGAAAAGGTATTGAAATTTTAAGAGAGCTTTATCCTATTTTTAATCAAAAAATGACTTTAAAAAAGTTCGAGATTTATGATATTCTTCAAAATCAATTTGACACACTTCAAATTACAGATGAATTCAGTATGGTAAGCTATATCTCAGAATCAGATCTGTTAAACCTAATTTTTCTGGATAATTTATCTAATTATTTTCTAAAAAAAGCAAATCTTTATATAACAATCCAGGAATTAAGGGAACTATATTATGTAACCTGTGAATCAATAGATTACGAAAAGGATATAGAGGAATTTAAACATTTAATCGTTAATTTACGCAATATAGGGATATTGAACGCTTCAAAAAAAAATGATATAAATAATTTTCGATACTTTAACGACAATGTCTTAAATTATGATTATTACTTTATGGTTATAAACCCAAACCAACTAAAGCCTATCATGGATGCGATTTTCACCAAACACTAATTTTTTTTAAATTAGAGAACTTTAATATTGCTGCAAATTGCATAGATTCAATAATATATTAAAAACGAAAATCCTAACATTCATATCCCGAGCATATAAATAGATGAAATCATACTTTATTTTATAAAAGAATGAATGAAATGGCGATTTAAATTTGACCTACATCAAAAAAATTTCTATGACCGGATTTAAATCATTCGGTAACAGAACTGTTACTCTTAGACTTTCGAGCGGTTTTACTTGTATAGTAGGCCCTAATGGGGCAGGTAAATCTAATATTATTGACGCTTTAACATTTGCTTTAGGTAGACTTAGCAAAAAAACTATGAGAGCTAAGAGTCTTGAAGATTTGATTTTTGCGGGATCCCGAGGCAAAAACCCTTCAAATAGAGCTTCGGTCACATTATATTTCGATAACTCAGAGGAAATTTTTCCAGGTGGAACAGAAACTTTTGAAGTTACTCGAACAATTCAACGAGGTGGGGGTGGAGGGTATAAGATGAACGGTAAAAAGTCCACTAGAACTCAGATTCTTAATGCTCTTGCAGCTGCAAATGTAGATCCTGATGGAAGTAATCAATTCGTTCTGCAAGGGAAAATAGTAGAATTAACTCACATGAACCCGGTAGCACGTAGATTATTTATAGAAGATCTAATTGGCCTACAGAAATACGATGAGATGAAGGATGGAACTATGAAGGAATTAGAAAAGGCTGAAAGAGATCTAGGCCAATTTGAAGCAATTTTCAAAGAAGTCTCTTCTCAATTAAAAAAAGTAGAAAAGGAAAAGAATGATGCATTGGCATGGAAAGAGTTAGATGAACAAATCAACTTATACAACGCTCAATTAATAGCATTAAAGATAGAGAAATTAAGGAAGGAAGAAAATGATCTAGAAAAAAGTATTGAAGAATCTAATACAATCTTAGAAGAATTAAAAGAAAAATTAACAAGGCAGGATGAAATTTTAAAACAGGAATCATTAGTTATGGAAAATATACAAAAAACTATAACTGAAAAAGAAAAAGAAAGGGAAATAATCACTGAAAAAATTACTCAACTCAAAACGCAACAATCTTCAAATCAAACGTCTTTAACCCTCGCAAATAAGTCTATTGAAAAAATTTCTCAAGAAATTAATACTTTGGAAAAATTACAGATGGTTCTTGATGAAGGTCAAACATTTGATTCTTTAATTGAATCAGATATGAAGGTTGTAGCAGATACAGAGAGTCAAATTGAAGCAGCAAAAGCAGAAATAGAGAATAAACACCAAAAACAAGCTGACATTGATGCAAAAATTAAAGATCAAAACGATGTAAAAACAGGATTTAATGGAGAAATCTCCATTATAAAGCAAAGTATTTCATCAAATAAAGCTCAAATTAAAATTCTGAAAGAAAATATTAAAAAAAACAAAGAAAAAAAACAGAAATTACAACTGGATCTTAGCAAATTAAAAGGAGAATCAGAAAGCATTGAAGAAGCGATAACCCATACAAAAAATGAAGCTGGAGCAACAAGAAAAGAAATTAATGACTTAAATATAAAAATCTCAAAAGAGAACGAAAATCAACAAGATCTAGAGAAAATTATTGTAACACTACAAGAAGTTAAGAATAAACTTAATTCAAAGTCAGCAGATTTCAAATCTATGTTATCGTCACTAACTACGGAGATTAAGATGAATACCGATAGGATAGAAAAGTTGAACTCAGATAAAATTAAAACTGAGGAAAAAATAAAAGAATTAAGTAAAGGGAAAGACACAGAAGAGGCGTTAAAAGAGCTATTGAAGGAAAAAGAAGCTCTAACTAATGAATTAAACAGTTATCGACAACAATTAAAAGATGAAGATTCTATTTATAGAAAAAATGAACAAGAATTAGAATTATTTTTAATGAAACAAGATTCGATTGAATCAGAAATTAATGATAACAAAAGTAAAATTGATAATATTAATACGAGGTTAAATCTATTAAAAAAAGAATCGACCAATCTTGAGAGAGAAAAACAAGATTTAGAATTAAAATCGTCAACTCTAAACGCAAATTTAACTAAAATTAGCTCTGAATCAGAAGGGCTTAATAAAAGAAAGGATAACATTCAAAGACGAATTGGAGAGATAACCACTGAGAAAAATCATTTGTTAGCTAAAATAGAAAATACAGAAAAAGAATACGAAAGAAATACAGAAGATATAACCGGAATCCTGCAAATATTGAACATGCTCACTCAGAATATCAATATTTCCGTCGAATCTATTAAGAGCAACATTCAACAGTCTAATGCTGAGGCAATTGAGACATCAGCGGTCAACTTTAAACAATTTGTCCTTGATATTATCGATATTATGAAGACGGTTGAAGACGTAAGCTCTGAAGCTGAAGCAGAAGCAGAACAGAAACCAGAAGTTGGAGAAATGTCTGAAACTCTTAAGTCTATCCTTCAGACATTAACTCTATTTACTGAGAATGTTGACACAACGATAGATCAGTTAATTGATTCTGTAAAGGAAACTGCTGATGTAGAGATTCAACAATCTACATCAACTTTTGATAGTTTCGTTCAAGATTTAATGGAAATTCTTGAGAATGTATACTTATCATTGCGAAAACTCACCATGTCAAAATCCCAAGAACAGTATAAACAACTTGAAGAGATTACTGAAAATATCTCATCTCAAAATATGGATCTAAACAAAATTGAGAAAGATTTAACTAGAATAAATACTCAAGAAAAGCATGATTCAAACGACTTGTCAGCAATTAATAAGAGATTAGAAGAAGTTAATAATAGAATCAGCGAATTACATGAAAAAATAGAAAAATCTGAAGCTGAGGTTAACCAGAGGAATACTGTAATAGGCGAAAAACAAAAAGAAAATTTCAATGAAGAAATAAACAATTTAAAACAACTCAAAGAGGACTACTGGGATAAAGTTTCTACTATCAAGGAAAATATAGAATTAAAGCAGCAAGGATTAGACGATCTGCAAAAAAAACTTCAAGAATTGCAGGGAATACAAAATTTTTATGAAAAAATCATTGATATTGAGAATAATATCCAAGAATTAAATTCAAATATAGAAAATAAGAAAAATACTATAATTAATACTGAAGAAAACATTGAAAATCTCAATTTAGAACAAGAAGCTTTAACATTAAAAATCGATTCTCATATTTTAGAAAAAAATAAGTTTTGGGAGAATACAGAAAAGTTAAGAACTCATATTAGTGACCAAAATAAAAAACTAGAGAGTACAATGGATAACCTAAGGGCACTTGAAAATGTTATGATGGTTATCAATTCAATTGAAGAATTAGCTAAGGAAAACTTGGAAGCTAATGCAAATATTAAAACATGTACCCAAGACATGGAGGGTTTTAATACCCAAGTAGAAGAGGTGCAAAAGAAAGTCAATGAAATCCAATTAGTCATAGATGCTTTAAGAGAAGATAAAAACAAAGAGTTGGAAGCGCAAAAGAAAGTTCAAAAAGAATTAAATAAATTCAATAAAGATCTTCAAAAAATACAAGCAAAATTAAACGAATTAAATAAAAATAAAGAACGAGAACAAAAAATCATATCTCTTAATCAAGATATCAAAGAAACTGAGAAACAAATAGAATTAATCGTGAAAGATATTGAAAACATTGAAACTGAATTAAAACAAGAAGAAGACAAAAAGAACGTAAAACAGGAAGAAATTAATAAACAGATTCAAGGAAAAGATATATCTTGGCAAAAACAAAAAAA